>JBFHFG010000251.1:0-5266 GCA_041583815.1 Halovulum sp. | reverse complement strand
TCGGTCCGGCCCTCGTTCCATTCCCACGACTTGGCGAGGTTGGGCAGCGGGCCGGTCTGTTCCTCGGCCTTGATCTGCCAGCGGGGGCCCTGGCGGACCAGGCATTCCTGGACGGTCATGTCGATGCCGCCCCAACCTGCGTTCTGCCCGGCCAGCCAGTTCCAGCCTTCGGGGCGGCCGCCGATCACGTGCCGGAAGACGCCGCCGTATTCGCCGATCCCGTCCGACATCGCGCCGGTCTTGAAGACCAGGGGCTGTTTCGGCAGCCGGTCCTCTACGGGGGGCAAGGTGCCGTCGGCGACCATCTTGTCGAGGAACGGGGCCTGGGAATAACTGTCGAGCGCCTTGTACTCGTACAGATCGTCGATGCCGATCAGCTCGTATTCAAGGCTGGCGAGGCTTTTCTCCTCGGGCATCGGATCTGCGCTGGCGGTGGCTGCCAGCAACGGCAGTGCGCTGGCGCCGGCCAGCATGACGGTTTTCCACGAACGTGGGTGGCCCATCTTATTCCTCCCTTGGTTTTGGTTGCGTGCAGCCTGCTCCCTTGCCGGGTGCGCCGCTTCCGGCTTCGCATGAAATTCTTCCGGGGAAATCCTGTGTGCGCGGCGTCGGAAACGGCGATGCGCGGCGCTGGAAAGCGCAAGGATATCAAGGATTGTTCAGCAGGGGCCGGTGTCGGGCGCAGCCCAAGGGCGGGACCGGGAACCGAACGTGGGTGTGCGGTTCACGGCGGGACCGCTGCTCAGGCGATGGGGCTGCCGGTTGCTGCCCGTTCGACGTCGCGCGCCATCGCCTCGGCCAGCGCCGCGACGGCGTCGGGGTCGGTGCTGTTGTGGGCCTCGATCCGCAGCGCGGTCACGTCGGCCTGGAAGCGCTGGGCCAGCCGCTCGGGGTCGGCATCGGGCGGAAGCTCTCCGGCCTCCTTTGCCTTGCGGAAATAGGCGGCGAAGTCGGCGCGCAGCTGGTCGTAATAGGCCCGCGCCCGATCGCGGATCGCGGGTTCCGCGTCGGTCGTGTCGAGTATCGTCTTGACGATCATGCAGGCGCGCGCGGTGTCGGGCGTCGGCCCGATGCAGCCATAACCACGCAGGTGGTCGGCAAGGCCGGCCAGCACGGTCGGCGCAGATTCCATGTCACGGCGCAGCTGGTCGCGGCCGTTCAGGAAATACCGCTCGAGACTCGCGAGATAGAGCGACTCCTTGCTTTTGAACGCCGCATAGATGCTGCCCGGCTTCATCGCCAGCGCAGCCTCAAGGTCCTTCAGCGACGTGGCGTGATACCCCTTCTGCCAGAAAAGGTTCAGCGCCGCGTCCAGCGCCTTGTCGCGATCATAGGGTCGGGCACGTGTCATGGAACCAGAGATAGGCGGTTCGGGGGGAAATGTCTCGGGGGTCTCACTATTGAGTGATCGCTCAAATTCAGCATTGAGCAATCGCTCAAACAAACCTACCTGCTGGCCGCAAGCCCGGCATGACGCCGGCCCCAAGCCAAAGGATCCGAGAATGACCGATTTCACGCGTCACACCGAAGAAACCGCCCCCGAGGAAGCCAAGCCGCTGGTGGCCAAGTCCAAGGGTGCCTACGGGTTCATCCCCGGCCTGCATGCCGTCATG
Source organism: Halovulum sp. (assembly GCA_041583815.1). Classification (GTDB taxonomy): domain Bacteria; phylum Pseudomonadota; class Alphaproteobacteria; order Rhodobacterales; family Rhodobacteraceae; genus Halovulum. The sequence goes on along the minus strand of JBFHFG010000251.1, from coordinate 3,653 downwards.
GCCGAAGCGCCGGGCCTGCTGGAAGCCTATCAGCGGGTGCACGAGTTGTTCGTGAATTCCAGCTTCGATGCCGATGAACTGACCGTCGTCTGGCAGAGCGTGAACGTCGAGAACGAATGCCACTACTGCGTGCCCGCCCATACGGGCATCGCCAAAAGCATGAACGTGGATGACGCGATCACCGATGCGCTGCGCACCGGTACCCCGCTGCCGACGCCGCGCCTGGAAGCGCTGCGCGACTTCACCCTGAAACTGGTCCGCCAGCATGGCAACCTGGCCGATGCCGACGTGCAGGCCTTCCTGGAGGCGGGCTTTACCAAGCGCAACGTGCTGGAGGTGATCCTCGGCTACAGCCAGAAGGTGATGTCGAACTACACCAACCACATCGCCCACACCCCGGTCGACAAGGTGTTCGAGAAGTTCGCCTGGGCTCCCGCCGACAAGGCCGCCTGATCCGGACCCTACCGGAGGCCGCGCCGCGCGGTCTCCGGCTCGCGTTCCGACGCTGCCGCATTCTTCGCGTTTGGTACGCGGTTGGCGGGAGTGCGAGGCGGGACGCTTTTTAACCTGGCGAACCTTGCGGGCGTGGGTACCGTGCTGGTGGTGATGTCCGGCACGCAATGCTGAAGCCTGATGGCAGCGGGTAAGCAGGCTGATCGCCGAAGCTTGTATCAGGCGCGCAGCATCCGCGTCAGTTTCGGATAGTCGATTTTCGAGCGATGGCGCGGGTCCACCGGCATCGCGTTTACATGAACCACGCGGGGAACGCCGATCCGGTCGGCCTCGGTCCGCCAAGCCGGTTCGGACGCCCGGTCGCCCTGGATCGCCAGCGCCGGGGCTCCGCCGACCTGGATCAGCGCTGCGCGGTGCACGCCGGGCCACGCCTCGGCCGCGGTTTCCACGGCGAACGGGTACAGGCGGCCATGCGCGGTTGGCACAATGGCCGCGTGCCGCCCCAGCAGCCACAGCCGGCCCCCGTCGTCCAGTCGGCCCGCATCGCCGGTGCGATGCCAGATGGTGTCGCCCTCGAGAATCTTGTTCCCGGCGTTCATCGCCGGATCCAGGTAACCGGGGTTCACGTGCGGCCCGGCGACCTGGATCTCGTCGTCCTTCAGGCGCAGGGCCAGTCCGGGGACCGGGCGGCCCGCCAGCAGTCCATTGCCATTGCCCATCGCGGCCAAGTCGTCCAGTCCGACGTCGTCCCAGTCCAGCACCGCGACCGGCTCGGCCTCGGTCGATCCGTAGACCGAGATCACCTTCAGCCCCGGTTTCTGACGCTTCAGCGCCGCCACCAGCCGGGGTTTGACCGGCCCGCCGCCGGTAAAGACCGTGTGCAGCGGTGCCGGGATCGGGGCCTTTGCCAACGTTTCGCACAGTGCCGGGGGCAGCAGGGCGCGGGTGCAGCCAGTCCGCTTCAGCCAGTCTGACAGCGCCTGTGGCGTGACCGCTTCGGCGCGCGACGACTTCCAGTTCGGCAGGACCGAGGTGCGCCCGGCAGCCAGGTTCACCAGCGTGAAGACCGGAAAGGCCACCAGGTCGGTCTGGGGCGTTGCAGCGTCCAGCACCGGTGCCACTGCCGCGTGCTGCGCCGCCAGGAAACCATGGCTGCGCGCGATCGCCTTGGGCCGCCCGGTCGAGCCCGAAGTGAACGAGATCAGCGCGTGATCCTCGGGCTGGACCGGTGTGGCAGCGCCCGTCCCGCGATCCGAGACCGCGGGGGCAAGACGGCGGCATCGCCAGAGCGCCGGTACGAGTGCCTGCAACCATCGGTACGAACCGCTGGCGAACAGCATTTTCGGGCGGGTGGTGCGCGCCGCGTGACGAACGCCGCCAAGGCCCATCGCGGGTTCGGGAAACACGACCACCGCGCCGCACCGCCAGGCGGCGGCAAGTGCAACGAACAGGTCTGCGCCCACGGGCATCGCGACCAGCACGCGGTCGCCCTTGCCCAGCCCGGCCCGTTTGCAGGTCTCGGCAAAAGCGGCAGCGCGGCGTTCAAGTTCGGCGAAGCCGATCTGTGCGCCGGGTCCGATCAGGGCCGGCCTGTCCCCCTCGCGGCGGGCCACCTCGGCCAGGGCTGTGGCCAGGTCAGTTTTCAAGCCGGCGTCCCATCAGAACATAGCGCCGGAACACCGTCGCCCCGTGCATTCGGCTGCGCGCGGCCGAGCGGTTATCGTCATGGATCAGCGCATGGATCACCGAGGTGAACCCCAGGTCCTGCGCCGCGCTGTGGAACGCGTGTGCCAGCAGCCGCCCGACGCCGGGGTGCAGGCTGGCATAGGTTTTCAGGATCACCGTTTGCGTCTGTGGGCCCTGGGCGTAGTCGGGAATGTCGAACAGGAACCCCAGCAGCCGGTCGTCGGTGCGTGCGCGGGCCATGAAGATCAGTTCCTTGCGGAGCATCGGCACGAACGGCATGTACATGGCGAGGAAGGTTTCGCGGTCAATCGGCGTATAGAACGCGTTGTCGCGGAACGCCGTCATCGACAGGTCGTGCACGGCGGCGAAATGGGTCTCGGGGTCGGCGCCGTCCCACGGGCGGATGACGATATCCGGGTTCGGGGTCGGTGCGGCGCCGACGGTCTGTTCAAGTGGCGCGCGTGACGAGAAGTAGTGCCCGACGGGTTCGAACCCAGCCAGTTGGAACGCCGCAAGGTCCTCCGGGGTCGACGTCGGCTCCATCAGGAAGGGCGCAGAGCCGTCGCTTTCCGCCACCAGGCGATAGCTGTGCCAGGTGTCGCCGTCCATCGGGCCAAGCACGCGTCCGATGCCCTCTGCGCGCAGTTCGGCAGTGATGTTCTGCAACAGGGCTGCGCCCGCCTCGGCCGTGTCGAAGCGGATCTTGCCGATGGCGGCGACGGGGTGCCCTTCCCACGTCGGGCCGTTGCGATAGATCCGGGCGTGCGCGCCCGGCGCGCCGCGATCGTCATCCGTCATGGGACCATCCCCTTTCCAAGCGACCATGCAAGAACCAGCGCCGCCAGCCCGCCCGCCAGCGTACCGATGCGCCCTGCGCCGGCGCGGGGAACCAGGTGCGGGGCCAGCAGCGGTACGGCGACCGACAGTGCGATGACCAGCGATGCGGGGACCATCAACGACCCGTGCCAGCGGGGCGCAGCCGGATCCTGGGCCGAGACGGCAGCCCATAGTGCGAAGGCCGCGCCTACCGTGACCACGCCGGTCGCGGCGCGGACCAGCGCGGGCCTGCCCGCAAGCGCGGCCACGATCGTGGCGGCGGTCATCGCCGCGACCGCCAGGCTGTAGAAGTCGATTGTCGCACGGCCCAGCAGCGGCCCGGCGGCGAAGAAGCCGAAGCTGACCAGCGCCAGCGCGGCGACAGCGTGCAGGATGTGGTTGTCGCGATTCAGCCCTTGCGGCGGAGGCAGCAGGACTTGTGCAGCAAGGTAGGTGGCGGGCAGGATCGCGTGGTGTAGCTCGGCCACCGACAGCAGCATGAAGACTGCCAGCGCATGAACGCGCGCCACCTGCGGCACAAGCCCGGCGGCGCGTGCCATCATCAGTGCCAGGCCCGACGCCAGCGTGACCGCGCCAACCCGTACCACCGCGCCCATGGCCGAGGCATCGAGCGTGGATTGCAGGAAGATCAGCACGCCCATCGGCACGAACAGGTTATCGAACCCGTGCCAGCTGTC
>JBFHFG010000250.1:0-5268 GCA_041583815.1 Halovulum sp. | reverse complement strand
GACCCGGACGTGCTGGCGATCAAGCAGACGCTGTACCGCACCTCCTCCGACAGTCCGATCGTCGGCGCGCTGTGCGAGGCTGCCGAAAGCGGCAAGTCCGTCACCGCGCTGGTCGAGCTGAAGGCCCGGTTCGACGAGGCCGCCAACATTCGCCAGAGCCGGATGCTGGAGCGAGCGGGCGCGCAGGTGGTCTACGGGTTCACCGACTGGAAGACCCATGCCAAGATCTCGACCGTGGTCCGGCGCGAGGGCGAGAACCTGGTGACCTATACCCATTACGGCACCGGCAACTACCACCCGATCACCGCCAAGTTCTACACCGACCTCAGCCTGTTCACCTGCGACGCGACCCTGGGCCGGGATGCCACCAAGGTGTTCAACTATGTCTCTGGCTATGTGCGTCCCGACGACCTGGAAGCGCTGGCGATCTCGCCGCACTCGCTGAAGAAGACGCTGATCGAGAACCTCGAGGCCGAGGCCGAGCATGCCCGCGCCGGGCGCCCCGCCGCGGTCTGGGCGAAGATGAACGCGCTGATCGAATCCGACGTGATCGACGCGCTCTACAAGGCCAGCCAGGCGGGGGTCGAGATCGACCTGGTGATCCGCGGCATCTGCGGTCTGCGCCCCGGCGTGCAAGGGTTGAGCGAGACGATCCGCGTCAAGTCCATCGTCGGCCGCTTCCTGGAGCACAGCCGCATCGCCTGTTTCGGCAACGGTGCGGGCCTGCCCTCGGACGAGGCGAAGGTCTACATCAGCTCCGCCGACTGGATGGGGCGCAACCTGAACCGGCGCCTGGAGACGCTGGTGCCGATTCTGAACGGCACGGTGAAGGCGCAGATCCTGCGCCAGATCATGGCCGCGAACCTGGCCGACGAGGCGCAAAGCTGGGTCCTGCAGGCCGACGGCAAGTGGACCCGCGACCTTGATGGCGAACGGCTGTTCAACTGCCACCGGTTCTTCATGGAGAACCCGTCGCTGTCGGGCCGTGGCCGCGCCGGGTCCGAGGATGTGCCTGAACTGATCCACGGGCACGACTGATTCACGGGCACGGCTGGCCGCCACGCGGCGGCGGCTCACTCCGCCGCCAGCGCCTTCTGGGCGGTTTGCACGATGCCAAGCACGACCGCCCCGGTCTTGCGGCGGCTCTCGACGCGCCGGTGCGCCTGGGCGATCTGGTCCAGCGGATAGGTGCCGTCGATCACCGGGCGGATCGTACCCTTGGCCAGCAGGTCGGCGATGTGGCGCAGATCCTCGGGTTCATCCTGCGAAATCCCGATCACGACCCGCCGCCCGCCGGTTGCGCCCGTCCACAGCGCCAGCAGCACCTCGCGCAGGGCGAATTCCAGCGGCACCCAGCGGCCGCCGGGCTTCAGCGCCCGGCGCGCGCTGCGGAACCGCGTCACCCCGACGGTATCGAGGATCACGTCATAGCGTTGCGTCCCGCGGGTGAAATCCTGCCGCCGGTAGTCGATCACGTGATGCGCGCCCAGCGACCGCACCAGCTCGTGCTTGGCCTCGCTGGCCAGCGCTGTCACCTCGGCCCCCATGTGCCGGGCCAGTTGCACCGCCCAGACCCCGACATCGCCGGTTGCGCCCGCGATCAGGATCTTCTGTCCCGGTTTCAGCTGCGCCATGTCGCGCAGGAAGACCAGCGCCGACAGCACGCCGAAGGGCACGGCGGCGGCCTGCTCGTGGCTCAACCCCGCGGGACGGGGCAGCACTGCTGCGTCCTGCGCGATGACCAGGTATTCTGCGTGCGCCCCCGCGCCGGAACTGCCGAACACCGGCTGGCTTTCGGCGTAGCCGGTGACGTTTGCCCCGGTCGCCGCGACCACCCCTGAGAAGTTCGCCCCCAGCACCTTTGCCTTGGGCCGGAAAAGCCCGAAGGCCAGCCGCCCCGGCAGCCAGAACGCCGCCGGAAAGTCCGAGGCCCGCAGCCGCCAGTCGGCGGTGGTCACGGCGCTGGCATGCACTTTCACCAGGATCTGGTCGTCGCCGAGGTCGGGGCGCGGCATGTCACGGATGCTCAGCACATCCGCCGCGCCGTATCTGTCGTGGTAGGCCGCTTTCATCGGTCCATCCCCCATGCTCATGTTTCGCTTGGCAAGTAATTACGTCGGTAGCGCCCCATGCGGAATTGACTGAATCCGTACCTCTGCTATGCGAATGTGCATGGATTGGCGTTCGGTGAAATTCGACTGGAACCGCGCCCGCGCGTTCCTCGTGGTGGCCGAAGAAGGCTCGCTTTCCGCCGCCGCGCGGGCGTTGGGCATGGCGCAGCCGACGCTGGGCCGGCAGGTCAGCGCGCTGGAGGAGGAACTGGGCGTCATCCTGTTCGAGCGGACCGGGCGCGGGCTGAGCCTGACCCCCAGCGGGCTGGACCTGCTGGACCATGTCCGCCAGATGGGCACTGCCGCCAGCCGGGTCTCGCTTGCCGCCAGCGGCCAGGCGACCAGCATCGAAGGAACCATCTGCGTCACCGCCAGCGAGATCTACTCGGCCCACCTGCTGCCGCCCATCGTCGCCCGGCTGCGCGCGAAGGCCCCCGGCATCGCGGTCGAGATCGTCGCCTCGAATGCTGCCATCGACCTGCGGCGGCGGGAGGCCGACATAGCCCTGCGCAGTTTCCGCCCCACGCAGCCGGACCTTGTGGCGAAGAAGGTGGGCGAGGACCATGCGCGGCTTTACGCGACGCAGGACTACCTTGACCGGGTCGGCCCGCTGACCACGCCCGAAGACCTGACCCGCGCCGAGTTCATCGGCTTCGACGCGGACGGGCAGTTCCTGCACGGGGTCAACGACCGCCTTGGCCTGAGCCTGACACCGCGCAACATCACCGTGCTGACCAGCAATCACCTGGTACAGTGGGAACTGGCGAAACAGGGCCTTGGCATCGGCATGTTCCCCGACAGCGTGGCCAGGCGCGAACCGGCGCTGGTGCAGGTCATGCCCGACCTGCCGCCGATGGTCTTTCCGCTGTGGCTGACCGCGCATCGCGAGGTGAACACCTCGCGCCGGGTGCGGTTGGTATTCGACCTGATGGCCGAGGAACTGTCCCGCCTGTGACGGTCGCGCCGCGGCTGCGATGCGGCTAGGCTGTTCGCGCAGAACACGAACAGGGGGGATTCGACATGCGTATTTCACGCCTTTTGCCATTGCTTGCCGCTACCGCGCTGACCGCGCCCGTGCTGGCGCAGGAAGCCGCGCAGCCCGAAGAGACGTTCAGCGTCGCGCAGAACGCCTCGGTGCAGGCGCAGGAATACATGGTGTCCGCAGCCAACCCGCTGGCTGCCGAAGTGGGGCGCGCGGTGTTGGCCGACGGCGGCTCGGCCGCCGATGCGGCGATTGCCGTGCAATTCATGCTGAACCTGGTCGAGCCACAAAGCTCGGGTATCGGCGGTGGCGCTTTTGCGCTGTACTGGGATGCGTCGACTGGCACGCTGAGCACGTTCGACGGGCGCGAGCGCGCGCCGCTGGACGCGACGCCGGAATACTGGCTGGGCGACGATGGCGAACCGGTCGGGTTCTGGGATGCGCTGATCGGGGGCCGCTCGGTCGGTGTGCCGGGCACACTGAAACTGCTCGAGGAGCTGCACGACCGTCACGGTCGCACCCCTTGGGCGGACCTGATCCAGCCGACCATCGACCGGGCCGAGGCGGGCTTTGCCATCTCGGCGCGCATGGCCGATTCGATCGAGGGCGCGATGGAGCGCAGCCTTGCGGACTTCCCCGCGACGCGCGCCTATTTCTTCCGTCCCGACGGCAGCCCGAAAAAGGCCGGAACGCTGCTGAAGAACCCCGCCTTCGCGCGGACGCTGCGGCTGATCGCGGCCGAAGGGGCCGCGCCGTTCTATGAGGGAGCCATCGCCGGGGATATCGTGGCAGCGGTCCGGACCGAGACCAACTCCGGTATTCTGACGATGCAGGATCTGGCCGAGTACGAGGTGAAGCTGCGCGAGCCGGTCTGCGTCGAATACCGCGCCTACGAGGTCTGCGGCATGGGCCCGCCGACCAGCGGCGGCCTGACCATCGGTCAGATCCTGAAAATGCTGGAGCCCTATGACCTGCCATCGATGGGCGACAGCCCCGAGGCTTGGCACCTTTATGCAGAGGTCGCCAAGCTGGCCTATGCGGACCGTGGTCTCTACATGGCCGACGCGGATTACGTGGACATGCCCGAGGGGTTGCTGGACCCGGATTACCTGGCGGACCGGTCCTCGCTGATCGATGCCGAGGCGGCGATGGAAAAGGCCGAGGCAGGCGAGCCGCCCTGGAAAGAGGGCAGCCTGTGGGCACCTGACACCCAGCCGGAACGGCACGGCACCTCGCATTTCGTGATCGTCGACAGCCACGGCGACATGGTGTCGATGACCACCACGATCGAGACCGGGTTCGGCAGCCGCTTGATGACGAACGGTTTCCTGCTGAACAACGAGCTGACCGACTTTTCCCGCGCGCCCGAGGCCGACGGCAAGCCGATCGCCAACCGGGTCGAGGGCGGCAAGCGGCCGCGGTCGTCCATGGCGCCGACCATCGTTTTGAAGGATGGCGAACCGGTGCTGCTGATCGGCTCTCCGGGCGGGTCGCGGATCATCAACTACGTTGCGGCGAACCTGGTGCGGATCCTGGACTTCGGCATGGACCCGCAAGAGGCGATCAACGCGGGCCACGTGGTGAACCGGAACGGCGCGACGGATCTTGAGGAAGGCACCCCCGCAGCGGACCTGGCCGAGGCGCTGGGCGCGCTGGGGCACGAGGTGAACATCGCCAATCTGAATTCGGGCCTGCACGCGATCCAGCTGACCGAAGGCGGGCTGGTCGGTGCCGCCGATCCCCGCCGCGAAGGCATCGCGTTGGGCGATTGATCAAGCTTGCGTAGGCCGGGCTTCAGCCCGGCTTGCTCCGCCTCAGGGTTCGGATCGCAGCATCTCGGGCAGAGTGTCCGTATCGGCAGGGGCATCCTCGCCGCCATCGAAATCCATGTCTTCCAGCTTGCGTGCCCGCGTTCCGGCCTTGTCGGCGGACAGCCGGATCTCGGCCACGTCGCGGGTCACTTGCGCGAAGTGTCGATCGAGGTTTGCGGCCCGCTGGCCCAGCCGGTCCACGTCGCGGGCCAGCAGGCCCAGTTCGCGGCGGATGCGTCCCGCCTCGTCGCGCATGCGGGCGTCGCGCAGCACCGCGCGCAGCGTGTTCAGCGTTGCCATGCAGGTGGTGGGAGAGACGATCCAGACGCGCGCGGCGAAGCCTTCGCGCACCACGTCGCCAAAG
>JBFHFG010000249.1:0-5306 GCA_041583815.1 Halovulum sp. | reverse complement strand
TTCCGCGTCGCCGACCACCTTCAGGTGATCGACGGTAAAGCCACCTTCGAACCGGGCGACGTGTTCCTTGCCGTCGCGCCAGATCCGCAGGTCCAGCCATTCGGACAGCGCGTTCACCACCGAGACGCCCACGCCGTGCAGGCCGCCGGACACCTTGTAGGAGTTGCTGTCGAACTTACCGCCCGCGTGCAGCTGGGTCATGATGACCTCGGCCGCCGAGACGCCCTCTTCCTCGTGGATGTCTACCGGAATGCCGCGGCCGTTGTCGCGGACGGAGACGGAATCATCGGCGTGGATCGTCACGTAGACCGTGTCGGCGTGGCCGGCCAGCGCCTCGTCGATGCCGTTGTCCACGACCTCGTAAACCATGTGATGCAGGCCCGACCCGTCGTCGGTATCGCCGATATACATGCCCGGGCGTTTGCGCACGGCTTCAAGGCCCTTGAGGACCTTGATGGAGCCCGCGCCATACTCGTCATTGGCTGCCTGATCGTTTGCGTTGTCCGCCATGCCACCTGTCCGTTCGGATTTTTCTTGATTCTATAGGTTCGTAACAGGAATGTCACGCCGCGCAGGCCGTTTTCCGCCTTATAAAGAATAGCGATCTCAGTGTGTTACGCGATTCGAATCGGAGGCGTCGCGATCACAGCAGCGCAATCGCGAAACCGACCAGGACAAGGGTCACTCCGGCGCCCAGATTCAGCCGCGCGCGGGCGGTCGGAGAGGACAGGATCGCGCGCACCCGATCGAGGAAAACGGCCAGCAAAAGGTTGCCTGTAAACGGCACCAGCGCCGAGATCAGGCAGATCACCGCAATGTCCCAGCCAGTGATCGCCGACAAGTCGAAGAAGCCGGGCAGCACGCCCATGTAAAACAGGATCGCCTTGGGGTTCCCGAGGATCACCAGCAGCCCCGCGGTAAAGCCCGCCCACATGCCCGGCCTGGTCAGCGCGCTGTTCTGGCCGATCTGCTTGTGCCGTTTGCGGATCAACTGGACGCCCATAACGACGAACACCACGGCGCCCGCGACGCGCAGCAGGCCAAGCGCATTGCCGTAGACCGAGACGATGAAGCTGACGCCGAACACCGCCAGCAGCGGCCACAGCACGTCGCCGACGACCACGCCCATCGCCAGCGGCCAGGCACCGTGAAAGCCCGAGGCCAGCGAACGGGCGATCAGTGCGACCCAGACCGGGCCGGGGGTCAGGAACAGGATGAACAGCGCGCCGACGTAAAGGCCGATCTGCGCGGGAGTCAGCGTCATGCGGCGGGGTCCGTCAACTGGGTCACGCGGGATTGGCCGCCCTCGTCCGTGACCTCGACCCATTGTGCGCGGTCGCCCATGGCGGCGAACAGGCTGGCATCGGTTCCGGTCATCCACGCCTGGGCGCCCAGGGTGCAGATCTCATCGTATAGCGATGCGCGGCGGTCCGCGTCCAGATGTGCGGCGACCTCGTCCAGCAGCAGGATTGGCGCGGCGCCTATATCCTGCGCCAGCGCGCGGGCATTGGCCAGGATCAGCGAGACCAGCAGCGCCTTCTGCTCGCCGGTCGAGCAGAGCCGCGCCTCCATCCGCTTGGCGGCGTAGATTGCGCGCAGGTCGTCCCGGTGTGGCCCGGTCAGCGTGCGCCCGGCGGCAAGGTCCCGGCGGCGGCCCTGGGCCAGGGCGGTGCGCAGGTCGGCTTCATCGCGGGGCGTTTCCGGTCCGTCCTCGGCTGGGGCAAGGGTCAGGTCTGCTTGCGGAAATGCGGTCTGTGCGCCTTGCTGAGCGTCGTTCAGCCGGTCCAGCGCCATTGCGCGATTCGTCGAAAGCGCAGCGCCGTGGCGGGCCATCTGCGCCTCGAGGCCCGCATACCAGGCGTCGTCGCGGATCTGGTCCTTCAGCAGGCGGTTGCGCTCGCGCATTGCCTTTTCATAGGCGAGCGCCACGTCGGCGTGCCCCGGTTCAAGGCTCATCGTCACGCGGTCGAGAAAGCGGCGGCGTTCGCCGGCGGCGTCCATCCACAGCCGGTCCATCGACGGCACCAGCCAGAGGACGCGGGCAATCCGGCCCAGCGCGGTCTGCGAGGCGGCCTTGCCGTCGATCGTCACCTGGCGAGAACCCTGGCCGGGTTCGGCCCAGGTTTCGACCTCGTGCATGTGGTGGGGCGTGTCGAGAGTTGCGCGGACCTTCCAGCCCAGGTTTTCCGGGCTGCGCGACAGGTCGGCAGTGGCGGACCGGCGCAGGCCGCGACCGGGGGACAGCAGGGACAGTGCCTCAAGGATGTTGGTCTTGCCCGCACCGTTGGGACCGAAGATGGCGACGGGGCGACCGTCGCCTTCGATCCGGGCGGCGCGGTGCGAGCGCAGGTGCGACAGCGCCAGGGCCGTGACGGCCAGGCGGGACATCGGGGGCGGCAGGAGGCCCCCGCCTAGACGCGCATGGGCATCACGACGTAGACGGCCGTCTCGTCATCGCCCTCGCGCATCAGGGTGGGGTCACCGGAGGCGTTGAACAGGAACACGGCATTCTCGCGATCGACCTGGTCGGCGATTTCCTGCAGGTACTTGGCGTTGAAGCCGATTTCCAGCGGCTCGTCCGCATATGACACGGCCAGTTCTTCCTCGGCCGCGCCGCTGTCCGGGGCGTTGACCGACAGCACCAGCCGGTCCTCGTCCAGACTGAGCTTGACGGCGCGAGACCGCTCGGATGACACGGTCGCGACGCGGTCGACGGCCTTGCTGAACTCGGTCGCGTCTACCTCGAGCCGCTTGGTGTTGCCGGTGGGGATCACGCGGGAATAGTCGGGGAAGGTGCCGTCAATGACCTTCGAGGTCAGCGTGACCTCCGGTGTGGCGAAGCGGATCTTGGTTTCCGACACCGACACGGCGATCTGCACGTCGTCGTCGTCCAGCAGCTTGCGCAACTCGCCGACCGTCTTGCGGGGCACGATCACGCCGGGCAGGTTGTCGGCACCTTGCGGCAGGGGCGCGTCGATGCGCGCCAGCCGGTGGCCGTCGGTGGCCACGCAGCGCAGCGTCCGTCCCTCGATCCCGTCCGAGGCGTGCATGTAGACACCGTTCAGGTAATAGCGCGTTTCCTCGACCGACATGGCGAACTTGGCCTTGTCGAACAGGCGGCGCAGAACCGGCGTGTCGCAGGCGAAATTGCACTCGTACTCGGCATTCGCCATCACCGGGAAATCCTCGCGCGGCAGCGTCGCCAGCGAGAAGGACGACCGCCCCGCCCGCACTGCCAGCCGACCGGCGGCGTCGTCGGATTCCAGTTCGACCATCGCGCCGTCGGGAAGCTTGCGGACGATCTCGTGCAGCGTGTGCGCGCCGACCGTCGTCGCGCCGGCGTTCAGAACCATGGCCGGGGCGCGGTCAAGAACCTCGATATCCAGGTCGGTGGCGCGGAAGCTGAGCGTATCGCCCTCGGCCTCGATGAGGACGTTGGCGAGGATCGGGATGGTGTTGCGTCGCTCCACCACCGATTGCGCCCGGCTCATCGCTTTCAGCAGCGCGGACCGCTCGATGCTCACCTTCATGGAAACCGTTCCTCGTCTCGCTCTCGTTCGGGAGGACGACGGTAGCGAAATCGCCAAATTGTTCAAACGGAAAAAGCCAATCCGTCCCGAGGTGTGGCAACAAAGAAAAAGGGCGCAGCCGATGCCGCGCCCCTTGTGCCGAAATGTGCCCTCGGATCACTGCACCAGGCGGTACCATTCGCGGCTGAGCACCAGTTTGTCGGGGTACGCGCCGGGGCAGGATTGCGCCTGCGCCTGCGACCTCAGGACGATGTTGCCGCCTGCATGGACCGAGGTTCCGTCCATGCCGTCGGATTTTGCGGCATAGTACACGTCTTCGTCCCGCGACACGATCTGCGACCTAACCATCGTCATGTCCGAGGCGAAGTCGATGGTGCCGCGTGCCATGATCTTGGAGCCGGTGCCCTCGGCGCAGGTGCCGCTGCCGATGGTGACGCCGTTGCTGCCGTGGATCGTGGCGTTGGAGCCGTTGTGATCGGTCAGCAGGAACGAGCCCGCCACCACGATATCCGACGAGAAGCTGTACCGGCAGTTGGTCGAGACCACCGCCATGTTGCTGAGCGTGACGGGCCTGTCGAAATCGACGGTCTTGTTGTTCCCGCTGGGGCAGGAAACCTGGTAGATCTTGCCCGAGAAGGTTTCGTCCACCGTGCCGGCCAACGCGGCCTGGGCCAGCAATGCCTCGAACGCGGTTGCCGTCAGCGGGCCGCCGTTTATCGGATCGACATTGATCACCGGCCACTGGGCATCTTCGTTCGTAATCGCGTTGATTGCGGCCTGGATCTCGACCTCGGTCAGGCGAGTACTGGCGTCGCCGTCGCCGACGACCGGGCTGCCATCGACCAGGACATTCTCGAGAATGTATTCCGGCATGTAGTTGGCAATGTCATCCGCGCTGGCCTGAAGTGGGTTCAGCAGCATGTCGCGCAGGGTGTCGAACTCCTGGATGCCCGAAGGCATCAGCGATTCGGTCTGGTAGACTTCGCCGACGCTGCTATCTGGATCGGCGCCCGAGCCGCTGACCATGTCATCGAACGCGCCAGGCGAGGACACCACGACGTCGGGGTCGAAATAGTTGTTCTGCTGCAGACTGATGCCGACCGGCGGGTTCTTGTTGCCGTGATTCTCCTGGCCTTCGCCATGGATGCAGATTTCGCCGTAGAACGCGTTGTTCGATTCCATGTCGACCTTGCCCATCGCCATCAGCCCATCGGTATAGCAGCCGGGGATATAGCTTTCGGCGACGGACACTGCGGCGATGTCCCACCAGTCCAGGCCCCCGAACGCCCCCATCAGAAGCGTGTCCAGCGGGTTGGAATCATCGGGGTCTGCCCGGCGGCTGGACCGGAAGGCGGTCGCGCGGGCGGCGTTGATCTTGCCCGGTTTGGCCGAGACGCCATCCCAGGGCGTGAACACACCGGCGTTCCAGTTGCCAAGCTCGACATCCTGGTCCGTGACGACCTCGCCGTTGGAGGCGGTGCTCATGATCCGGGTCGAGATGTTCGTCGCGACGTCGCGGGCGCGGGTATAGCCGCTTGGCGGCGCGTTTCCATCGTCGGTGTAGTAGTCCGCGTCGTTCTGATCGTAGAGGCCGTAATAGTGCAACTCGCGATAATTCATGATCGCGGCCAGCGACGCCGAGTCGGCGGTCGCCGTCAGAACCTGCCGGTACTTGTAGGCGTTGGCGGTGTCGATCACGAAACCTGCCATAAGCAGGAAAATGAGGGTCCAGAATATCGACCAGGCGGTCGATGCGCCCTCGACGTCATCGCGGAA
>JBFHFG010000248.1:0-5325 GCA_041583815.1 Halovulum sp. | reverse complement strand
GATGCGCACGTACTCGTCGGGCGCGCCCTCGACGGTGAACGTGTCCGAGGGCATCACGCCCACATGCCGCCCGGCCATCCGCGCGTTGATGTCCGCACGCCCCGATCCCTTGGGCAGCTTGAGCCACAGGTTGAACGCGTGTTCTGCGCTGACATAGTCGAAACCGTCCAATGCCTCGGCGGCGATCTTCTGCCGTGCTGCGGTTTCGGCGCGGATGAAGCGGCGGATGCTGTCGGCGGTGCCGTCCTCGATCCACTGCGTGACCATCGCCGTCGTTAGTGGCGAGGGCATCACCGAGATGTCCCGCAGTGCCTGACCCAGTTGGAACGCCTCCTTGCCGGAAGGGGCGACGACAAAGGCCAGCCGTAGCCCCGCGCCGATGCATTTCGCCAACCCGCCGATGTGCCAGGTCAGATCCGGGGCCGAGACCGCCAGCGGGGCGGGGGCCTTGGGTGGGATGAACCCGTAGGCGTCATCCTCGATAAGCGGCAGGCCATGGCGGTTCAGCACCTCGGATATCTCCAGCCGCCGTTCGGTGGGAATGGTGATCGTCGTCGGGTTGTGCAGCGTCGGGTTCAGGTACAGCGCCTTGGGTCCATGCGCCTTGATCGCCGTTTCCAGCGCGTCGGGCAGAATGCCGTGGCGGTCCATCTCGATCCCTTTCAGATGGACCCGCATCCGCCGCGCGATGGAGCGGATCCCGGGATAGGTGATCCGCTCGCACAGGATGGTGTCGCCGGGTCGGGTCAGGATCGACAGGATCGCGGTCATCGTCGCGTGTGCGCCCGGGGTGACGGCGATACGTTCCAGCTTGGGGATCATCCCGCGCAGGCTCAGCCAGGTCGAGGCGGCGGTCTTGTCCTGATCGGTGCCGACCGAGGACTGGTAGCGCAGCAGCGCAACCATGTTCGACGCCACATAGGTCAGCCCGCCGCGCATCTTTTCCAGCAGCTCGGGGTCGGTCGGTTCGGGTGGCATGTTCATCGACAGGTCTTCCGACGCCGTGCGCTCCGGGTCCGGCGCCCCGGCGGCGACGCTGCGCGGCGTATCGCTGACGAAAGTCCCGCGCCCGACATGGCTGTCGACAAGACCGCGCGCCTTCGCCTCGGCTTAGGCGCGCGACACGGTGGTGAAGTCGATGCGCAGCCGCTCGGCCAGCTGGCGTTGCGGGGGCAGTCGGTCGCCGGGGGCCAGCACGCCCGCGCGGATGTCCTCGGCCAGCGCCTCGGCGATGGCGATGTAGCGGGGCTTGCCGTCGGCAAGGCTGTTCGGTGTCCAGTTCGTCATGCTCCTGCAATAGCGCGGATCACCGGGGAATTGAAGCGGATTGTATGGATTTCGTCAGCCGGTCGATGCCGGAGTGAATTTCGGCGCTTTATCACCAGCAGATTGATGCATCGCTAAGCTGCGCCACCCTTTCTGTCGAGAAAATAGGCAGATTCCCAAACTGGCCGCCACTTTATTGTATGTAAATTGCACTTAACATTGATTGAATCAATTTGCCGGGGCTATCCGGGAATCAGCCGCAACAAGGAGATCCCCATGCCCGAGGTTACCAAGGAAGCACACAAGGACGGAGACTTCTTCGTCAACTACGAGGAAAAGGTCTTCGAGGACGTGAAGGCCGATGAGGGCGAGAAGGCCCTCGTCACCTTCCACACCGTGGCCTTCGAGGGCTCCATCGGGCTGGTGAACATCCTCAACGCCATCCGCCTGAACCGGAAGGGCTATGAGACGTCGATCCTGCTCTATGGTCCCGGCGTGACCCTGGGCATACAACGCGGCTTCCCGACGTTGGGCGACGAGGCATTTCCCGGCCACCAGAACTTCGCCGTGAACCTGAAGAAGTTCATGGGCGAAGGCGGCAAGGTCTTCGCCTGCCGGTTCGCGCTTCAGGCGCTTTATGGCCATGGCGAACCGTCGCTGCTGCCCGGCATCACCCCGATTGCGCCGCAGGACGTGCTGGACTGCATCCTTCTGCACAAGAAGGCAAATGCCGTGATCCTGGATACCTGGACGGTCTGACCCCTCGACCGTCCCCTGGCCGGCGCGGCCTCTCCCACCGCGCCGGCCACCAACCGCAGCACGAGGACGACGCCTTGAGCACCGACCACGCCGACACATTGCGCACCGACACGATCCGCGCCGCCGCCGTGCAGATCGCCCCGGACCTCTCGGGCCGCGAGGGCACGATCGAGCGGGTGCTGAACGCCATTGCCGAGGCGGCGGACAAGGGGGCCGAGTTCATCGTCTTCCCCGAGACCTTCGTGCCCTATTACCCCTATTTCTCGTTCGTCCTGCCGCCGGTGCAGCAGGGCAAGCCGCACCTGGAGTTGTACCGCGAGGCGGTCGTCGTGCCCTCCGCCGAAACTCAGGCCGTGGCCGATGCCGCCGCCCGGCGCGGCGTGGTCATCGTGCTGGGCGTGAACGAACGCGACCACGGCTCGCTCTACAACACGCAACTGATCTTCGATGCCGACGGCAGTCTTGCACTGAAGCGGCGCAAGATCACGCCCACCTACCATGAGCGCATGGTCTGGGGGCAGGGGGACGGCGCCGGGCTGAAGGTTGCCGAGACCCGCGTAGGCCGCGTCGGTGCGCTGGCCTGCTGGGAGCATTACAACCCGCTCGCCCGCTATGCGCTGATGACCCAGCACGAGGAAATCCACGCCAGTCATTTTCCCGGCAGCCTTGTGGGGCCGATCTTCGGCGAGCAGATCGAGGTAACCATGCGCCATCATGCGCTGGAATCCGGCTGTTTCGTCGTCAATGCCACCGGCTGGCTGACCGAGGAACAGATCGCCTCGCTGCATCCCGACCCCAAGTTGCAACGCGCGATGCGCGACGGCTGCATGACCTGCATCATCAGTCCCGAGGGGCGACACCTGGCCGATCCGATCACCGAGGGCGAAGGCATCCTGATCGCCGATCTGGACATGGCCCTGATCGCCAAGCGCAAGCGGATGATGGACAGCGTCGGCCACTACGCCCGCCCAGAGTTGCTGCACCTTGTCCATGACGACCGCGCGACGCAGCCCCGCGTCACCACCCCCGCACCCGAACCGCAGCTTGTGACCGAAGGAGACCACGATGCCTGAGATGCCCGCCAGCGCACTGATCAACGATCTCCAAACCCGCGGGATGCGGCTGGTGGACCCGAAGGCCGGGCACGAGTCCCGGCGAGGCGGGGCAGGGCCTTCGGATCACAAGGCGGTGACGATCGACGGGCTGACGGTCATGGTGCCGGTCCACACCGCGCCCGCGTTTGACAGTCCTTACCTTGTCGAAAGCCCCGATGCATCGGGCGATGCGCGCGTGCTGCGCGACGGGGCCGAGGTCGCCCGCGTCCGCTTCCCCGCGCGGCCGCGCTTCTATGAACTCTCGACTGCCGAGGGCGTGCCCTACAGCCATATCGCAACGCTACACTCGAAGGACGTGCTGGCGACAACGGTGCTGCAGACCTGCATCCGTTATGAAAGCCGCAAGAAGACCTGCCAGTTCTGCTCCATCGGGCAAAGCCTGGCTGCAGGCCGCACCATTGCCCACAAGACGCCCGCGCAACTGGCCGAGGTCGCTCGCGCCGCCGTGCAACTGGACGGGGTGAAGCACATGGTGCTGACCACCGGCACGCCTGCTGGCAAGGACCGGGGCGCGCAGGTCCTGTGCGACTCGGCCCGTGCGATCCGCGCTGCCGTCGACCTGCCGCTTCAGGGCCAGTGCGAGCCGCCCGAGGACGACATCTGGCACCAGCGCATGCGCGAGGCCGGGATCGACGCGCTGGGCATGCACCTTGAGGCGGTGACGCCGGAAGTCCGCCAGCGGATCATGCCGGGCAAGGCGCAGGTACCGCTCGAGAAGTATTTCTCCAGTTTTGAGGCGGCGGTGAAGGTCTTCGGTCGGGGGCAAGTCTCGACCTATATCCTTGCCGGGCTGGGCGACACGCGTGAGGCGATCCTGGACATGGGCGCGCGGCTGACCGCGATGGGCGTCTATCCGTTCGTCGTGCCCTTCGTCCCGATCTCGGGCACGCCGCTGGAAAGCCACCCGGCGCCGTGTTCCGAATTCATGGCCTCGATCCTTGCACCGCTGGGCGAGATGATCGCGCGCGCCGGGATCCGGTCCGAGGACATCAAGGCCGGGTGTGGACGCTGCGGGGCCTGCTCGGCACTGTCGACCTATGAAAAGCTGAAGGTGCCCGCATGATCCCGCTGGAGCCGCGAGAGTTCGCCTGTCCCGGCTACTACGTCCGCGCCGCCTCGCGCCCGTTCGAGGCGCTGGGTGCGCAGGATCTGCGCCACCGGGTCTTCGTGGGCGAGCAGCACATCTTTTCCGACCACGACCGGGACGAGATCGACCTGATCGCCACCCACCTGGTCGCGCTTTCCACCTACGCGCACGAGGCCGACCAGGTCGTCGGCACCGTCCGCATTCACGAGGAACGGACGGGGCTGTGGTGGGGCTCCCGCCTTGCGGTGGACGCCGACTTCCGCAACGTCGGCAGGCTGGGGGCCGAACTGATCCGGCTGGCGGTCAGCACCGCGAACGCGCGCGGCTGCGACCGCTTCCTGGCGCATGTGCAGATGCAGAACGTCATTCTGTTCCGCCGCCTGCGCTGGCGCGTACTGGACGAGGTTTCGATCCACGGTACCCCGCATGCGCGGATGGAAGCGGACCTGAACTATTACCCACCCTGTGCCGACCCCGAGACGGGGTGGTATCACCGTCCCAAGGTCCGCGCATGATTGACCCGCACACCCTTGCCGAGGCTTTGGCCGCGCACCCGTCGATCCGTTCGAAATGCGCGATCGCAACGACGACCGCAGCGCTGGGACTGACCGCGCAGGCGCAGGGGCGGCCCGGTGACGATGCCGCGATCCTGCCGCGCAAGGCGGGGGTGGACCTGCTTGCGGGTGAGGGGTTCATCCCCGCGTTCGTCGCAGACGATCCGTGGTTCGCGGGCTGGTGCGGGGTGATGGTGAACCTGTCGGATATCGCGGCGATGGGCGGCCGGGCGGTCGCGCTGATCGACCAGGTCTGGGCCCCGGACGCCCACGCTGCCGCGCCGCTTCTACGGGGGTTGAAGGACGCCGCCGCGGCCTATGGCGTGCCGCTGGTGGGTGGGCACACCAACCTGGACGCGGCCGAACTGTCGCTTGCGGTTTCGGTCCTGGGGCGGGCAAGCGCGCCTGTGACCAGCTTCGATGCCCGTCCCGGCGACGTGCTGCTGGCCGCCATCGACCACCGGGGCGCATACCGCAACTTCGACAATTTCTGCGCCGCGCTGGATGCCCCGCACGCCCGGCTGCGCGGTGATCTTGGCCTGCT
>JBFHFG010000247.1:0-5340 GCA_041583815.1 Halovulum sp. | reverse complement strand
CGCCTGCATCCTCACTTCGGGATCGATGCTGTTTTCCACCGTGTCAAAGACGTCGTCGAGCTCCGGATTGGAATAGCTTTGGCCGTTCAGGAAGCCCTCGGAACCGTAGAAGATCGAATAGACCGGGTCCGCAGAGGTGATCCAGCGACCGTAGTAAAGGTCGTAGTCCCCCTTGTAGCGGGCCTCGCGCAGAGCGACGCCGGCGCGGTTGTCGGGAACCAGTTCAATGCCGACCGCCTTGAGCTGGGCCATCAGGATCTGCTGGATGTTCTCGTCATCGGCGTTCCCGGCGGCGGTGACGTATTCGAACGAAAGACGCTCGCCGTCCTTGGTGCGGATACCGTCCTCGCCCATAACATAGCCTGCCTCGTCGAGGATGGCGTTGGCCTTCTCGATGTCGTGCGCGTACTCCGGGGTTTCATCGTCGTAGAAATCGAAGATCGGAACGACGATGGACTTGATCGCCTCGGGGAAGCCACCCTGCGCCCGGATCAGCACATCGCGGTTGACCGCGTGGGCAAAGGCCTGGCGAACGGCAAGATCATCCAGGAATTTGTTCTGGAAGTTGAAGTCCAGGTGCGCCCAGGACAGCAGCGGACCGACCATGAGGTTGTAGCCGCCAAAGCTCTCCACCTGCGCTGCCTGGTTGTAGGGGGTTTTGACCACCATATCGACTTCGCGCGAGCGCAGCTGGGTCATCAGGGTGTTGGTGTCGGGGATGATCTTGAACACCATCCGATCGAGGTAGGGTAGCTTGTCGCCGTTCTCGGCGGTGCGCCAGTAGTCGTCGAACCGGTCCAGGACAACGTATTGCCCACGGGCGAATTCGGTCGCCTTGAAAGGGCCGGTACCGATGGGCAGTTCGTTGTATTCGTTATCGTTCAGATCGGCGCCTTCCAGCAGGTGCTTGGGCATGATGCCGAAGGTAAACAGCGTGGAGGCAAAATCCGGCACGATGGAATCGTAGTTCACGATGACCGTGTAATCGTCCGGGGTCTCGATCGAGGTGATCGACTCGGTGCCCGACTTGGATTCGGCGATGAAGTCCGGGTTCTTTACCGCCTCCCAGGTGAACGCCACGTCTTCCGAGGTGAAATCCTCGCCATCGTGCCACTTCACGCCTTCGCGCAGCTTGTAGGTGATGGTCATCGATTTGCCGTCCTCGGACACGACGATGCCGCCGTTGTCGATGGTCGGCACCTCGGTGGCCAGGACCGGAACGTACTGGGCGTTCTCGTCGGGGGCGAGCAGACCTTCGATCACCACGTGCTGGGCATCCGCCAGGTATCCGGTCGAATAGGTGTTCATGGTGTCGATTTCGTAGGTCAGGCCCACGTTCAGCGTGCCACCATAGCTTTGGGCCTGGGCCATCGTGCCGGCCAGGGCGGTCATCGCCAGACCGGCAGCGCCGGCGCGAAGTGCGCCCCTGCGGGTAAACTTCATCATGGTTTATCTCCTTGTCGATAAATCGTTGTCGTGGCCAGTTTCGATCCGGGCTCTGTATGGTTTCGAGGCGCGCTCAGCCGGCCGGCGGCAGCCCTTTCACGAGAAGAGATTTTCCTCTCATGACCGCCACGCTACTGGCGGAAAATGCCCGGGCAACGCGCCAAAAAATCGATGCTGCCCTGCACTGAACTCATGCAATGGGCGTGCGGCGAACTGGACGCCTGATGCCGCGATCAGGGCCTCCCCAAGTCGATTTCGTCGGCCCGGATGCAGGCGACCTGATGTCCCTCCCCATTCGTCTCCAGCGGCGGGACAGTCATGGCGCATTCGGCGGTGGCAAAGGGGCAGCGGGTCCGGAAAATGCAGCCCGAGGGCGGCGAAACAGGGCTGGGCAGATCGCCTGATAGCATGATCCGGTCGGTCCGCCTGCCGACCTCCACTTGCGGCGCGGCATCCAGCAAGGCCCGTGTATACGGGTGTTTTGGACGCTGGTAGATATCCGCCACCGAACCGGACTCCATCAGCTTGCCCAGGTAGAGCACGATGACCCGGTCACACAGGTATTCGATCACCGACAGGTCATGGCCAATGAACAGGATCGACAGGTCCATCTGTTCACGCAGGTCCGCCAGAAGGTTGACGATCTGCGCCTGGATCGACACATCGAGGGCCGAGACAGGCTCATCCGCGACGATAAAGGCAGGCTCTACCGATAGGGCGCGCGCGATGCCGATACGCTGTCGCTGCCCACCTGAGAACTCATGCGGATAGCGTTCCGCAGCCTGGGCGGGCAGCCCTACCTTCTCAAGCAGGTCCGAAACGCGGCTGCGCCGGTCGGCCCTCGTGCCGATGCCATGCAGGTGCAGCGCTTCCGAAAGGATTTCACCGACACTCATCCGAGGATTGAGGCTGCCGAACGGGTCCTGAAAGATGATCTGCATCTCCGACCGGGCCCGGCGAAGATCTGCCGCCGACATCTGCGTAACCTCGCGGCCATTCAGCCGCACCTGCCCGCCGGTGGGCTCGATCAGGCGCAGCAGGGAACGGCCCAGAGTAGTTTTGCCCGATCCGCTTTCCCCCACGAGTCCGACAACCTCGCCGGGGGCCACATCGAACGACACGCCGTCCACCGCGCGCACCGTAGCGCCGGACTTGAACATGCCGCGGCCGACGGGGAAATGGACTTCCAGGTCTTTCACTTCGATCAGGGACGGGGTCATCCGATCTCCCTCCAGCGGCGGCAGCGGGCGTGCTGGCATTCGGATACGGCCTCCAGGACGGGCACGACTGTCGTGCAGTCGTCTTCGGCCCAGCGGCAGCGCGGTGCGAAATCGCAGCCCGGCGGGGGACGCAGCGGATCGACCATGCTGCCCGGAATTGCCTGCAAGCGTTCACGCCGCCCGGCGGCCCGGGCGCCGTGGTCGGTGCGCGGCACACTGGCCAGCAACCCCCGGGTATAGGGATGGCGCGGCGCGCCCAGGATTTCGGCCACTGGCGCGTCCTCGACGATCCGGCCGCCGTACATTACCGCGACTCGATCCGCGATCTCGGCCACCACGCCCAGGTTATGGGTGATGAACAGCGTGGCCATGCCCAAGTCTTCCTGCAGGCGGCGCAAAAGGACCAGGATCTGTAGCTGCACGGTGGAATCCAGCGCCGTGGTCGGCTCATCCGCGATCAGCAGTGTGGGGTTGCAGACCAGGGCAATCGCGATCATCACCCGCTGCCGCATCCCGCCGGACATCTGGTGGGGATAGGCCTCGGCGCGGCGTTCGGGTTCGGGTATCTCCACCAGTTTCAGCATCTGGATTGCCCGGTCGCGCGCGGCCTTGCGGCCAAGCCCTTCGTGCAGGCGCGCCGCCTCGGCGATCTGCGCGCCCACCCGATGCGCGGGGTTGAGCGATGACATCGGCTCCTGGAAGACCATGGCAATCTCGCTGCCACGGATCCGGGACATGTCCCGCATGGACATCTGCGCCAGGTCCCGAACCGTCCCATCCCTGCCCCGGAACATGATTTCACCCTTGGCGATCCGCCCCACCTTGGGCGGAATCAGCCCGATGGTCGACAGGGAGGTAACCGATTTGCCCGAGCCGCTTTCGCCCACCAGGGCCAGGGTCTCACCTGCCTTGATGGACAGGTCGACCCCTTTGACGGCCTGCAGGACTCCGGCCTCGGTCCGGAATTCTGTCACCAGATTGCGGATTTCGAGCAGGTTGCCGGTCATTTACCGATGTTCACCCAACGGCGCTCGTTGTGGGCCAGGATGAAGGCATCGACGATTTCCTGGCTTTTGGCCCCGTCGTAAAAGGTGCACTCCTGCGGGCGGTCATCCAGGATTTCGTCCACGAAGTGGCGCACCAGGTTGCGGTAGTAGAGTTCCGGCCAGGGGGTCGCCAGCGTGGTGCCGGGCGGCAGGGTGCTTTCGGGCAAGTCCATACGCTTGAATTCGTAGTCGTCCTTGGTGGCGACCATCAGCGTTTCCTGCACATCGTATTCCGAGATCAGCCGCGCGATGGCCGCCCCCTTGGAGCCGTAGACGCGGATCTCGACGCCCGGATAGTTGCCCACAGCGATATAGCTGGTCTGAAGCGTACCCTGCGCGCCCCCGGCATACTCCACAAGGCCGACGGTGCCGTCGTCGATCAGGACGCGCTGGCGCCCCTCCTCGCCGCGGATGACGCGTTCGGGGATGAAGTTCTTCATGCTGGAGACGACGCTATCGAACTCGCCGCCAATCCAGCGCATCAGGTCGATCAGGTGGCTGCCATAGCCGACGATGGACGAGGGAATGAGCTCGTCCCGCTTGGCGTCCGGGGCGACCTGCCGCAGCGGGAAGTCGGGGTCCAGCCATTGCTGGTTCTGTTCGAAGCCGTGGATGTGAAAGATCTCGCCCAGTTCGCCCGAGGCCACGGCCTGCTGAATCCAGCGGATCGCAGGCGAATAGCGGAAGGTAAAGCCCAGCTTGGTGCGCACGCCGGCGGCGTCGGCTTTGCGGGCGGCGTCAAAGGCCGGGGCGGCTGCGGTATGCAGCGGCTTTTCCGACAGCACATGCTTGCCCGCGGCGATGGCGTCCAGCGACAGAGGCAGATGGGTATGGGTCGGCGTGCAGACATCGACCATCGCCACCTCGGGGTCGGCGATCAACTCGGCCGCGTCGGTATAGACCTTGCGCGCGCCGAACTTGTCGGCTGCGGCCCGCGCTCGCTCCTCGTTCACGTCGCATACGGCGACAAGATCGACCCGTTCATGGGCGGCATAGCCGGGCAAGTGCGCCTTGTCGGCCCATGCGAAGGTTCCGATGACGCCGACGCCGAGTTTTTCTTGTGCAGTCATGGCAGGGTCTTTCCGCATTCGGCCACGTAGGCCTCCAGTTCGTCGTAGTTCTGAAAGCCAAGGTCGCGCTTGCCGTCCTCGATCTCGTAGATCATCTCGAAGAGCTTGGCGTTCAGCCGGGTATCGGCCCCCGCCTCGCGGCCAAAGTCGATCAGTTTGCCCGATGAAGACCGGGTTTCAGAGGGGCGCTTGCGGTAGACGATGTCCCACCAGATCCCCGAGCCCTTCTTGCGGAAATTGTGCTGGGGCTTGGTGTCCTGGTCCTTCTTCAGCAGCCAGATGGCGTGGTTGACGTTGTCCAGCAGCTTGCGGGTGTCGTCCGCCGTCTTCACCCGGTAGTTGGCCGGATCGAAGAAGTCGAAGGGCTGCACGTCGATGTTCTTGGCGTCCGCAATCTCCAGCGCCTCTTTCACGATCGCCCCGGCGATGCGAGCGTAGCGTTCGTTGCCCAGCGTCTCGCGGATGGGCGCATCGACCAGGGCAGAAAAGACGACCTGGCTGGCATAGACCTCCTTGGCCCAGATCTGTCCCCAGATCCGGTTGGACACCTGCACTTCG
>JBFHFG010000246.1:0-5365 GCA_041583815.1 Halovulum sp. | reverse complement strand
CTCAGCCACGATTTCGTCGAGGCCGCGCTGCTGCGCCGTGCAGGCTGGCGCGTGCGCTTCCTTCCCGAAGCCGAAGGCAGCTTCGAGGAAACGCCCGCGACCCCGATCGCCCATATCCTGCGCGACCGACGCTGGTGCCAAGACAACCTGCAGCACCTGCGCCTGCTGGGGGCCTCGGGGCTGCACCCGCTCAGCCGGATCCATCTGCTGCAAGGGGCGGTCGGTTACCTGTCGTCGATCCTGTGGTTGACGCTGATGGTCTGCTGGGTGCTGGTCGGCAGTGGCCAGGGCGACGGACCGATCCGCTATTTCTCGGACGCGAACCCCCTGTTCCCGGCCTGGCCCGACATGGACATCGTCAACCGCATCCTGATCCTGGGCCTGATCTATGGCATGCTGGTCGCGCCCAAGATCCTGGGCGCGCTGCGGTATTGGGCCACGGACCCGGCGCTGCGCGCGGTTGGCGGCCCGGTCCGCTTCCTCCTGTCCATCCTGGCCGAAGTGGTGCTGTCGATCCTGTTGGCGCCAATGCTGATGGTCCAGCACGTAGTCGCGGTCGCACGCACCTTTGCCGGGGTCGATACCGGCTGGAAACCCGCGCTGCGCGACGCGCCGGATCTGCGCACCTGCCTGTACTTCCATGCGGCGGAACTGGCCATCGGGCTGGCCATGTGCACCCTGTTTGCACTGGGTGAACTGACGCTCTGGCTGCTGCCCATCGGCGCATCCCTGGCAATCGCGCCCTTCCTGTGCTGGGCGCTGTCGGCCAAGCCCGCATGGGCGCGGTCGCTGTTCCGGACACCGCAGGAGACCACCGTCCAGACCGCGGCCCTCGACCCCGCGCCCGCGCTGGCCACCGCCTGACATTGTCCTGGCGGGGCCCGCCCGTTCGGGCCCTGCCGGGTGGTTCCACCTCAGCTCAACAGCCCCAGGTGCTGTTCGATGGCCTCGCGCATGTCGTTGATACTGAACGGCTTGGCCACGAAATGATCCACGGTGTCGTCACTGGCCCGATCCCGATAGGATTCCGACGTCGCTAAGAAAACCGGCGTCGACTTCAGCACCGGGTGAGCCTTGATCTTCTGCGCAAGCTCGACGCCGCTCAGCCCGGGCATGTTGAGATCCGAGATCACCGCATCGAACTTCTGCTGGGCCATGACCTCCAGCGCCTGCTCGCCCGATGCCGCCAGCGCGACATCCAGGACACCAAGCCGTTTGAGGCATTGGCGGGCCAACCCGCGCATGCTTTGCTGGTCGTCGACCACCAGGATCCTCAGCGAATTTGCCGCCGGCATGACGGGGCCTCCTCTCCATCGCGCGGCACCGCGGGTTGCGGTGGTCGCGCCGTTAGCGATACCGGCACCGCGATGCGGCGCCGGGCTCCAGTGAGCCGGCGTCACTGCGCCGGCCCCGTATCTCAAGTCGGCGACGAGACGCCGGCCGCCTGCACAAGGCCACGGATCCGTGCGGCGATCGCCTCTGGGTCCAGCTCTTCGTGGCTGGAGCCGAGCGCCCTTGCCGCCCGCGGCATGCCGTAGACCACGCAACTGTCCTCGGACTGCCCGATGCACCAGGCACCAGCGGTACGCATCGCGTGCAGACCGGCGGCGCCATCGCGGCCCATGCCGGTCAGGAGCACGCCGATCGCCCCCGGCCCGACCGCTGTGACGACCGAGTTGAACAACACGTCCACCGACGGTCGGTGCCCAGATATTGGCCCCGAATCTTCCAGTTGCGCGACCAGAGCGGTGCCCGCGCCCCGCACGCATAGGTGCCGGTCGCCCGGTGCCACGAGGACCATGCCGGGGGCCAGAGTCTCTCCCCCCCGCGCCTCGGCCACCCGAAGGGGCAGCAGCTTGTCCAGACGGGCCGCGAAGCGCGCGGTGAAGGCCGCCGGCATGTGCTGGGCGATCACCACCGGTGGACCATCTTCGGGAAGCCCTGCCAGAACCTGCGTCACCGCAGAAACCCCACCGGTCGAGGCCCCCATCGCGACAAGCGCCGGCCGCGCTGTCGGCGGGATATCCACGGGCATCGGCGGGACGGGGCGGGGACCGGCGGCGCCCGCCTGCCGCACGCGCGCTTCGCTGGCGGTCAGAACCATCCGGCGCAAGCGGTGCGCGAACGGGGCCAGCGCCGCGCGGCCCGCCGGTTTCAGGATGGCATCAACCGCACCCAGCTGCATCGCGCCCAGGCTGATATCGGCACCCTGCGCCGTAAGCGTCGACACCATCACCACGGGCATCGGTCGCAGTTCCATCAGCCGCCGCAGGAACTCCAGGCCATTCATTCCAGGCATTTCGACATCCAGGGTGATGACCTGCGGATCGTGGGACCGGATCAGCGCACGTGCCCCGGCGGCATCGGCAGCCTCGGCCACCACCTGGATCGTGCCTTCGGCCTCGAGGGCGGAAACCAGCATTCTGCGCATCAGCCGGCTGTCGTCCACGACGATGACGCGCACCGGGCTTGCCGGATCAGCACCGCTCATGACGCCCTCCCTTTCCTGCCGCGCTTTCGCAAGAACGATTCCGACAGGCAAACACGCCGCCTCATGTCCCGTCCTCCAGCCGGTAGACGGTCTTGCCACAGGCACGCAGCCTTGGGTGCCTGTCCAGCAGCGATTCTGCGTGGCCCAGGTACAGGAACCCGCCGGGGGCTAGCCGCGCCGCAAGGCGATCGATCAGCGCCACCTTGGTCGCGGCCGAGAAATAGATCATCACGTTGCGACAGAAGATCGCGTCGAACCGGCAGCGCATCGGCCAGGTTTCCAGCAGGTTCAGCAGCCGGAACCGAATCGCGCGCATCGCCTCGGCGGGCATCTGTCGGGATCCGGCGTCGTCCCCCGGGCCAAGCAATGCGCCGAACCGCGGTTCGAGTTGCGTGCAACTGAGGCCCGGCAATGTCCCGAGACGCGCCCGCGCGATCATCCGGCTGTCGATGTCGGTCGCCAGGATCCGCGCCCCCTCGGGGATCCGCCCCAGCGCCGCCATCAGCGTCAGCGCGACCGAGAACGGCTCTTCACCGCTGGAGCAACCCGCAGACCAGATCCTCAACGGCGCTTGCGGGGCGCAGGCCGCGATGACCCGTTCCAGGTGCGCGAAATGGTGCGGTTCGCGGAACATGCTGGTCTGGTTCGTGGTCAGCGCATCGACAAACCCTTGAAGCTCGATCTGGTCGCCATCCTGGTCGATCGCATCAAGGTAGGCACGGATATCGCGATGGCAGGTGCCCTGCATCCGTCGGGACAGGCGGGTGGCCAGCATCTGGCGCTTGTGCGGCTCCAGCACGATTCCGGCCATTGCTTCGATCCGGCGGGCGACGCGGTTGAAGTCGCGATCGGACAGCACCGCCGCAGACAGCTTGTCCTGCAGGATCATCGCTCTGGCTCCGCCTCATCCGCGAACACGGACTCGAGGTCCAGCAATGCGACCATCTCGCCCTCGCCCGCGGCGACCAGCCCCGTGACCATGCCACCGGGCATACCTGCCGAGGGCGTGCCGGGAACCGGTCGGATCTGGTCGGCCGGAATCGCCAGGATGTCCGAGACTGCATCGACGACGACGCCGAAGGTTCGCCCGCCGACCCATGCAATGACGACCACGTGGTCCGGCGTCGGCTCGATCCGGGGGGCGCCGAAACGGGCGCGCAGGTCATGCACCGGGACGATACTGCCCCGCAGGTTCAGCAGGCCGAACGTGTACGCGGGCTGGTCGGGCAGAGCGGTAACCGGCATCCATTGCCGGATCTCGCGCACCGACCGGATCGGCACGCCATAGGCGCTGCCCGCCGCGCGAAAGGTCACGAACTGCCGCAGGTCGGTTTGCGCATCGGGCGCGCTGGCGGGGCGTTGGGTCATAAGGCGCTCTCCGCAAGTTCGCGGTCCGGCCGGGAGGCCTGCATCAGGCGCGGCAGATCAAGGATCAACGCCACCTGCCCGTCCCCCAGGATGGTCGCGCCTGAAACCCCGGGAACCTTGTGAAAGTTCTCTTCCAGAGACTTCAGCACCACCTGGCGCTGACCGATGAGCTCGTCCACAGCCAGGGCGACCTGCCCCGCATCCTCGGCATCGATGATGACGGCGATCCCTGTAGCCGGGTCGCGCCCCGGCAGGCCCAGCGCCCGCCGCAGGCTGACCTGGCGGATGAAGGCCCCGCGCCGTTCCAGCAGGGGGTTGCCGTCGGGCAAGTGCCGGGCGTTGGTGTCATCGACGCGCACCGCCTCGACCACCGATGACAGCGGCAGCACGTATTTCTGCGCGCCGACCCGGACGGTCATTCCGTCCATCACGGCCAGCGTCAGTGGCAGGAAGATGTCGAACCGAGTGCCCTGCCCCGGGGTGCTGCTGAGGGTACACCGCCCGCCCAGCGTCACGATCCGGCGGCGCACGACATCCATGCCCACACCGCGCCCGGACACCGACGACACCTCGTCCGCGGTGGTAAACCCGGGGTGAAAGATCAGGTTGTCGATCTCGTCGGGGGTTGGCCGGTCGCCGCGCGCCAGTATGCCCCGCTCCAGCGCGCGGACCAGAACGCGGTCGCGATCGATACCCCCGCCGTCATCCGAGACGCTGATGCAGACGTGATCGCCCCGATGCGCTGCGGCCAGGTGGATGTGGCCTTCCTCGGGCTTGCCGGCGGCGCGCCGGACCTCGGGCGGCTCCAGCCCGTGATCCATCGCGTTGCGGATCATATGTGTCAGCGGATCGACCAGTTCGGCGATGACTGTGGCGTCGACCTCGGTCCGTTCCCCTTCGAGGGTCAGGCGGGCCTGTTTCCCCAGCTTGGCGGACAGGTCCCGCACCAGCGCTGGCATCCTGCGGAATGCGACCGAAACCGGCTGGGCGCGAATCGCCATCACCCGCTCCTGCAGGTCGCGCAATTGCCGGCTCATGCCGTCCAGGGCGCGGTTCAGGTCGCTGCCTGGCCGCACCCCGGTTTCAGCCAGCCGCTGGGCCAGCACCGATTGCGCGATCAGCAATTCTCCCACCAGGTTCACCAGCCGATCGATCCGCGCGGTATCAACCCGCAGGCTTGTCCCCCTGGGTGTGGCTGGCGCGGGCTCGGCCGCTTCTGCCACCGGTTCCGGATCGCTCTTGGCCTCGGCCACCGGCCCGCCCGCCGCCGCGTCCAGCGCTTCGACCGAGGCGGTTTCGGCGTAGACCTCGAAGAACGCATCCAGCTCCGGCACCCTGTCGTCGAAGCTGAGCGTCCAGGCCAGGGCGCAATCGTCGGGATCGAACCGTTCAGGGGGCGGCAAGTCGCCTGCGACCGTTACCGAGGTCAGGCCATGAGCGCGGGCGGCGCGGATCAGGCGCAGCATGTCGTGGCCGGACTCGTGGAATTCGGGTCCCGGTAAGATG
>JBFHFG010000245.1:0-5384 GCA_041583815.1 Halovulum sp. | reverse complement strand
GTAGGTGATTCAGTCGGCATGGTGGCAGGCTATCAGGCGCGCGTCGTCCAGTTTCCGGGTCTCTGGCCCCTTCGCGCCGCACAGGTCGGTGGCCAACGGACAGCGCGGGTGGAAATGGCAGCCCGAGGGTGGCGAAAGCGGGCTGGGGATCTCGGAAGACGGGGGCGGGGCGATCCCGGTTTCGGCTTTGCGCCGCAGGCTTGGCGCGGCCCCGAGCAGCATCCGGGTGTAGGGATGGGCGGGGCGCGCATAAAGCTCCTTGGTGGGTGCCAGTTCGACGATCCGGCCCAAGTACATTACCGCCACCCGATCTGAGATGTGCCGCACCACCTGAAGATCGTGCGCGACAAAGAGGATTGTGAGGTCCAGGTCCCGCTGCAGGTCCTTCAGCAGGTTCACGATCTGCGCCTGGACCGAAAGGTCCAGCGCCGAGACCGCTTCGTCGCACACCAGGAAACGGGGCGTCAGGGCCAGCGCACGGGCAATGCCGATGCGCTGCCGTTGGCCACCCGAGAACTGGTGCGGGTAGCGGTCGGCAAATGCCGCGGGCAGACCGACCATCTGCATCAGCTCGTCAACGCGGGCGCGGCGCTGGCTGGCGCTCAGCCGACCCTCGACGACCAGCGGTTCCGAGATGATCCGGCGCGCGGTCATTCGTGGATCTAGCGAGCCGAACGGGTCCTGGAACACGATCTGCATTTCGCGGCGCAACGCCTGAAGCCCCTTGCCGCGCAAGCCGGAGATTTCGTTTCCGGCGAAGCGGATGCTGCCGCGCGTCGGGTCCAGCAGGCGGATCAGCATGCGGCTGGTCGTGGTCTTGCCCGACCCGCTCTCCCCGACAAGGCCGAGCGTCTCGCCGGGGTGAATGTCGAAGCTTAGCCCATCGACCGCCTGGACGCTGCCGGTCGGGCGACCAAGCAGGCCGCTGCGGACGGGAAAGGACTTGCCGAGGTCGCGGACTTCGATCAGCGGGGCGCTCATGCGGAAAGCTCCGTTTGGGGGATGGGCGAGGTTTTGGCCAATTCGCTCAGGCGCAGGCAGGCGACAGAATGGGACGAGCCAAGCTGTTGAACAGGCGGGACGGTCCGGTGACAGACATCCAGTACGTGCGGGCAACGGGTGGCGAAGCGGCACCCGGCAGGGAAGGCCGCTGGCGTGGGGACCTGGCCCTCGATGGCGGGCAGACGCTCGATACCGTCTTCCAGGCCGAGCGCGCAGGCGATCAGGCCCTGCGTGTAGGGATGGCTGGGGGCCTGGAACAGCGTGTCGGCAAGCGCGGTCTCGGCATGGCGGCCAGCGTACATCACCATGATGCGCTGCGCGAACGAAGCGACCAGCGGCAGGTCGTGGCTGATAAGCATGATGGCGACGCCGGTCTCTTCCTGTAGGCGGGTCAGGAGGTCGATGATCTGCCGCTGGATCGTGGCGTCGAGGGCCGTTGTCGGCTCGTCGGCGATCAGCAGGCGGGGGCGGCAGGCCAGTGCCATGGCTATCATCACCCGCTGACGCATGCCGCCCGACATCTGGTGTGGGTAATCGGCGATCCGGCGTTCCGGGGCGGGGATGCCGACCTGGCGGAACAGCTCGATCGTGCGATTGCGCGCCTCGGCGTGGGACAGTTTCTCGTGACGGCGCAGCACTTCCGAAACCTGCTCGCCGGTGGTGATGACCGGGTTCAATGCGGTGGCAGGTTCCTGGAAAATCATCGAGATGTCCCGACCGCGGATCTTGCGCAGCCGGTCAGGCGGCAGTTTGTCCAGTGCGACTCCGTCGAAGCGGATCGTGCCACGCGTCAGCCGCATGGCGCGCGGCAGCAGGCCCAGCAGCGCCAGGGCGATCATGCTTTTGCCGCTGCCCGATTCGCCGACCACGCCCAGCCGGTCGCCCGCCTCGATGCTGAAATCAACTCCATCGACAATGTCGACGGTGCGCCGACCAAGACCCAACGTGATGGTCAGGTCCGAAACTTCCAGAAGTGGTCCGGTCATGGTTCAGCTCACCTTCTTCATGCGGGGGTCGAGCGCATCGCGCAGCCCGTCGCCGAGCAGGTTCAGCGACAGTACGGTCAGGAAGATCGCGAGGCCCGGGAACATGGTGATCCAGGCCGCGGAGTAGAGATAAGTCCGCCCGTCCGCGATGATGTTGCCCCAGGTCGGCGCAGGCGGCGGCGGACCGATACCGATGAAGCTGAGCGCTGCCTCGGCCAGCACGGCATCGGCGAAGATGAAGGTCATCTGTACGATCACCGGCGCCAGCGCATTGGGGATCAGGTGCGTCAGGATGATGCGGGCGGAACTGGCCCCCGAGGCACGGGCTGCCTCGACGAATTGCTGCTGTGCCACCACCAGCACCGAAGCGCGCACGATCCGCGCCGTTCGGGGCGCATAG
Source organism: Halovulum sp. (assembly GCA_041583815.1). Classification (GTDB taxonomy): domain Bacteria; phylum Pseudomonadota; class Alphaproteobacteria; order Rhodobacterales; family Rhodobacteraceae; genus Halovulum. Next base: position 2,996 of record JBFHFG010000245.1, on the reverse strand, counting down.
GCGACGCCGAGGGCCAGCACGACATTCATCACTCCCGGACCAAGCACGGCCGCGAGCGCGATGGCCATCAGCAGCGTCGGAAATGCCTCGCCCGCGTCCATCACGCGCATGATCGGGTTGTCGAGGCGTGGGAAATAACCCGCCATCGCGCCGATCAGCACCCCCAACAGGGCCGCGATGACCACGACCGCGAGCCCGATCAGCAGCGAGACATGACCGCCGTAAAGCACGCGGGTCATCACGTCCCGACCGAAACTGTCGGTGCCGAACGGATGTGCCAGCGACGGGCCCTTGAACCGGTCCATGAGCGATGTGTCCTCGGGGCCAAGCGGCGTCAGGAACGGGCCGAGCGCGGCGGCGAGGACGATCAGGCCGAATATCACGCCGCCGATCAGCAGCGGCCAGTGCGCGCCGGCCAGTGACAGGCGGATGCGCCGCGTCTGTGGGGCAGCGGTGGAAAGGTCAGTCATAACGCACCCTCGGGTCGAGCCAGGAATAGAGGATGTCCACCAGCAGGTTGATGAACACGAACGAGAAGGCGATCACTACGAGGCCGCCCTGCAGCACCGGGTAGTCGCGACGCATGATGCCGTGCAGCATCAGCCGCCCCAGCCCGTTGAGGGAAAACACCGACTCGACCACGATGGCGCCCGCCATGGTCAGCGAGAAGGTGATGCCGATCACCGTGATGATGGGGATCATGGCGTTCTTCAGGGCGTGCTTTCCGATCACCTGTCGTCCGGCCAGCCCCTTGGCCTGTGCCGTGCGCACATAATCCTGGCCCAGTTGCTCCAGCATGACAGACCGTGTGAAGCGCGAGATCTGTCCCATCGTCGCGGTGCCCAGCGTCAGCGCCGGCAGGACCATCGACAGGAACCACCCCGAAAGCGACTCGGCGGGGGATACGAAGCCCCCGGGCGGGAACCAGCCAAGGCCGACCGAGAAGATCAGGATGCCGACAAGGCCGAACCAGAAGTTCGGCACCGATACGCCGCACAGCGCCACGGTCATCGCCGTGGCATCGATCCAGCTGCGATGAAACACGGCGGCAAGAATGCCCAGTGATACGCCCATGACCGTCGCGAAGGCGATGGAAAGGCCAGCCAGCGACAGGGTGACCGGTAACCGCTCGATTATCGCGTCGCTCACGGGGCGGTTGAGGATGAACGAATAGCCGAGGTCGCCATGCGCCAGCCCGCTGATCCAATCCCAAAGCCGCGCGGGCCAAGGCTGGTCGAGGCCCAGCTGGCTGCGGATGAACTCGATCTCGTCGAGCGTGGCGTCCTGCCCGGCGATGATCGCGGCGGCGTCTCCGGGCACCAGTTGCATGATGATGAAGGCGGTGATGCTGACCAGCAGCAACACCGGAATGGCGCTGATGAGGCGTTTGAGAATATAGCGGCTCATGCTTGGGCCCCCGTGTCTGCAGCGGCTTTGGCCGCGATGGCGGCGTCGCGGTCGGCGATGACCTGGCGCGCAGTGTCCATGATGAACTCAAGACCCGGACTGATCTGCCGGTTGCGCCGCCAGATCATGCCCGTCGCCCGCATCCGTGCGACACGCTGCTCCGAGATGATCGCAAGCTCTCCGGATACGACCGGCGGCGAGTTGCGCGGCTGGAACCCCAGCAGGTCGCTCGACAGCAGCGCGCGCGTCGTCAGGTGTTTCTGATAGCTTTCGAGCACCACATGCGGCTTTTCCATCCCGTGTTTGCGCGCGGTTGTGGTCAGCCATTCCCAGGTCAGATCCATCTGGCTGCATTCGCCCACGACCCAGCCGTATTCCATCATCTCGTCGAAACGGCAGGGCCGGTCGAGCAGGGACAACGGGTGGCCCTTGCGGGCAACGACATGCAATTGGCCGTGGGTCAGTTCCTCGACGCAGAGTTCGGGGCCGAAGGGCACCGTCATCGACGAGAACGCAAGGTCCAGCTGACCGCTTGTCAGCTTGGCGGTCAGGTCGGGCACAGATCCCGCGACGACGCTCAGGCGCAGGCCCGGCCGCGCGCGGTGAACGCGCACGAAAACCTCGGGCAACTGCTCGTGCACCCAGGTCTGTCCCGCGCCGATCCGGAAATGCCCGCTGTCACCCTTGCGCATGGATTGCGCTATCGTGGCCAGGTCGCGGGTCTCGCGTTCGATCACCTGCGCATAATCCAGGAAGAGCCGTCCGAAAGGGGTGAGAATCGCGCCCTGAGGGCCGCGGTCGAACAACCGAACGCCGAACTCGTCTTCGATCCGCCGCACGATCTTGCTGAGTGCGGGTTGGCCCAGCCCCAGCCGCTCGGACGCGGCCGAGAAACGGCCCGTCTCGGCGATCTCGCGGATCATGCGCGCATGGCGCGTTTCCATCGCGGTATTCCTCCCCGCTGCTTCGTTGTCCACCGGCGTCCTGAACGGCGCCGGGTTTCGCCAAGGCTGCGGGAAAAGAGGGTGGCGCGGCAACGCGGATTGCGGGCGGACATTATTCCGATCCGGAATGGAGCGTGGCGGAACTCCGCGTTGCGAGGAAACATGGAGCGCGGTCAGACTTGCCCCATCCCAAGCAAGAAAATCCAGATGGGGAGGAAACAATGAACTACCGATTGACTCTGGCCTCGGCGGCCCTTGTGGCGCTGATGTCGACGTCCGGGGCGTACGCCCAGGAGCCGGTCGAGGGCGGAGACTTCGTCATCGCGATGGCGGTGACACTGTCCGAATTGGACCCGCACGCGACCACCGGCTTGCCGACGCGCTATGTCGGGGCGCACCTTTACGACGGCGTGCTGACCCGCGGCGAAACCGGCGAAATCATCCCGCAACTCGCCGAAAGCTGGGAGATGAGCGACGACGCCAAGACCTACACCTTCGTGCTGCGCGAGGGGGTAACCTTTCACGACGGCTCGGGCTTCGATGCGGCGGATGTCGTCGCATCGTGGGAGCGGATGAAGGAAAGCGGCATCGATCGCGGCGTCATGGGCCTTGTCGACCGGTTCGAGCAGGTCGACGACCGCACCG
>JBFHFG010000244.1:0-5385 GCA_041583815.1 Halovulum sp. | reverse complement strand
GCGGCGAGTTGCGGCCCCAGCCCCAGCAATTGGTCCCACAGGCCGTTCATGCCCGGCCGCCTCCGCGTTCCATCGCGGCGAGCCGTTCCGCCTGCGCGCGCGGCACCGCGACCAGCGCTTGCGCCTCAGCGCCGCCAGCACCGCCAATCAGCGCAGCTGGCGTTTCATCGGCCACGATCCGGCCTGCTTCCATCACCAGCACCCGGTCAGCCAGCAGCAGCGCTTCGGCCATGTCATGCGTGACCATCACCGTTGTCAGCCCCAGCCGGTCATGCAGCGCCCGCACCCGCTCGCCCAGCGCATTGCGGGTGATCGGGTCGAGCGCGCCGAACGGCTCGTCCATCAGCAGCAGGTCCGGCCGCGAGGCCAGCGCCCGCGCCACGCCGACGCGCTGCTGCTGACCGCCGGACAGCTCGCCCGGATAGCGGTCGCGAAACTCTGCCGGGGGCATCGAGAACAGGTCCAGCAATTCGTCCACCCGCGTGCGGATCCTGTCCTTCGGCCAGCCCAGCAGGCGCGGCACCGCGCCGATGTTTCGCGCCACGCTGTGGTGCGGGAACAGGCCGTGGCCCTGGATCGCATAGCCGATGCGCCGCCGCAGGACCTCTTTTCTCAGTCCGGTCGTCGGCTCGCCGTTGATCCGCACTTCGCCGGAACTTGGTTCGACAAGGCGGTTGATCATGCGCAGCAGCGTTGTCTTTCCGGACCCCGAGGTACCGACGATCGCCGTGATCGTGCCTGTCTCGACGGTCATCGACACGGCGTCCACCACCGGGCGACCATCGTAAAGCTTGCTGATCCGGGCGATCTCGATCATCGGGTCCTCCGCGGTGTCGGGCGGGCCAGCTCGACCAGGATGTCCATCAGGATGGCCGAGACGAGGGCAAGCGCCACCGTCGGCAGCGCGCCCAGCAGGATCAGGTCGGTGGCGGTCTGGTTGAGCCCTTGGAAGACAAAGGTGCCAAAGCCGCCGCCGCCGATCAGCGCCGCGATCACCGCAAGGCCGATGTTCTGGACCAGAACGATGCGCAGCCCGGCCAGGATCACCGGCAGGCCCAGGGGCAGTTCGACCTGCAGCAGCCACTGCGTCGGGGTCATGCCCATGCCGCGCGCGGCCTCGAGCGTGGCGGGCGGTGTCGTCTCCAGCCCAGCCACTGTGTTGGCGACAACGGGCAGCAGCGAATACAGCACCAGCGCCAGGAATGCGGGGGCGAAGCCGATACCGGCGATGCCGATGGCCTGGGCCCCCGGCACCGTGTCGCCCACCCAGCCGAGGATCGGGATCATGATGCCGAACATGGCCAGCGACGGGATCGTCTGCAGGAAACTGAGCACGGGCAGAAGCGCCTCGCGCACGCGCGCGCGGCGGTGGCTCAGGATGCCAAGCGGAAAGCCGATCACTGCCGCCACGGCCAGCGAGCCGAACGCAAGGTTCAGGTGGCGCCAGGCGGCGTCCCGGAATCCGTCCGTGCGGCTGGCGTATTCCTGCAGGATCGAAAGGTCCGCCAGTGCCCCCGACCACAGCACCAGCGCCACCGCGCCCGAGGCCAGGGCCAGCAGTGCGGCCCGGGCCAACGGCCCCGGCGACAGGCTGGACAGCGCGTCCGCCATCAGCAGCGCAAGCACCACCAGCAGGCACCAGAACCCGGTGCCGGGCGAGACCCGCGCGTATTCCCCCGCGCCGTCCAGAAGTGCCACGGCCCCCTGCCCCAGCAGCCACACCAGCCCGCCCAGCCCGATCGCGGCCCCCGCCAGGCGAAGCCGGGGCCACGCGGCAGGCAGGCCCAGAACCAGGCCGGCGCCAAGTGCCACAAGGCCGGGCATGGTCGCCCCGGGATCCGCCAGGTTCCACGCCGGAACCCCCTCGCCCGCGACGATGCGATTGGCGGCAAGCGTCATGAATGGGGCCGACAACGCGGCCAGCCCCAGTGCAGCGAACAACAGGCCCGGCGCCGAGACCGCAGGGGCGCTTCGGGTGGACATCGCGCCGGCGATCAGTCCAGGACGCCGATCTCGGTCAGGTAATCGCGCGCCACCGCCTCGGCCGGTTCGCCGCCGACCTGGATGCGGCCGTTGAGCTTCTGCAGCGTCGCCATGTCGAGCCCGTCGAAGATCGGGTTCAGGACGTCGGCGATGGCGGGGTATTCTTCCAGCACCACGTCGCGTACCACGGGCGCGGGTTCATAGACCGGCTGCACGCCCTTGTCGTCCTCCATCACCACAAGCCCCGAGGCGCCGACGCCGCCATCGGTGCCATAGGCCATGGCTGCGTTGACGCCCGAGGTGCCGCGTGCTGCCGCCTGGATCGTGGCGGCGGTATCGCCGCCCGACAGCACCACCGTCTGATCGGGGGACAGCACGAAGCCATAGGCCTCCTGCATCGCGGGCAGGACCGCCGGGGACGACACGAACTCGGTCGAGGCGGCGAGTTTCACGTCCCCGCCGCCGGCGACCCAGGCGCCGAAATCTGACATGGTCACGAGGTTGTTCTCGGCAGCCACCGGGCCGGTCACGGCGATGGCCCAGGTGTTGTTCGCCGGGGCCGAATGCAGCCAGATCAGGCTGTTTTCCATGGCGTCCAGCTCTCCGGCGCGGGCGAAAGCCGCTTCGGGATCCTTCCAGACGTCGCTGTCGGCCTCGTTGAAGAAGTAGGCGGCATTGCCGGTATACTCCGGGTACAGGTCGATCTGCCCGGCAAGCAGCGCCTCGCGCACCACCTGGGTGGCGCCCAGTTGCAGGCGCCGTTCGACCGGCAGGCCGGCATCTTCAAGCGCCAGCGCAATGACGTTGCCCAGCAGGCCGCCTTCGGTGTCGATCTTGGACGAGACCACGATATCGGCCTGTGCGGCAGTGCTCAGCGCGCCGGTCAGTCCGGCCACGGCGACGGCGAATTTGATCTTCATGATGAGGGTACTCCTTGAGCCTGTCTGCTCGGTCGTATCGCTGCGCGATTCGGCAGTCAGTGTAGTGCCTCCATCTCGCCCGCCAAGGGCGCGGGATCACCTTATGGGCAATCTGCTGCCAAAACCTGACGGTCCGGCCGGGATCAGTCGGAAGCGGGCGGATTCCGGCCAACGACCACCGGCTTCAGGTTCTCGGCGAGATGCGCCAGCAGCAGGCGCACCTTGGGCGAAAGCTGCCGGTTCGGCGGGTAGATCGCCCATATTCCCTCGTCCGGGGCGCGGCAGTCTTCGAGCAGCGGCACCAGCCGCCCGGCGTCCAGGTGGGTCTGCACGTAATAGTCCGGAAGCTGTATGATGCCGATGCCGCGCAGCGCCGCATCCACCAGTGCCCAGCCGCTGTTGCATCGCAGGGTGCCGCTGACACGCACCGGGCGCGGGCGCCCCCCATCCTGGAAGCGCCAGTGGTCCGGGGTGCCGCGCAGGCAGTTGTGGTTTTCCAGGTCGGCCAACGTACGGGGCGCGCCATGCGCCTCGATATAGGCGGGTGCGGCGCAGACGTGGTTCGTGCGCGACGACAGGCGCCTGGCGATCAGCGAACTGTCCTCCAAATGACCAAGCCGGATCGCCAGATCATAGCTTTCCGCCACCAGGTCGAGCATCTGGTTGGTCAGAGTCAGGTTCACCTCGAGCGCGGGATAACGGGTCATGAAGGCCGCGACCAGCGGGGCGATTTCGCGTTCGCCATAGGTCACTGGCGCGGTCATCTTCAGCCGCCCGCGTGGGGTCTGGTGCAGGTCGGTGACGGCGCGCTCGGCCTCGTCCAGTCCGTCCAGAAGCTGCCGACAGTGGTTGTAATAGACCTGCCCCGGCTCGGTGATGGTGACCTTGCGGGTGGTGCGGTAGAACAGCTTGACCGCCAGCCGGGCCTCGAGCGCGCCGACCTGGCGGCTGACCTGCGCGGTCGAGATCCCCAGCCGCTCGGCGGCAGAGGTGAAGCCGCCCGTCTCGGCGACGGCGACGAATTCTGTCACGCCTTCCCAGTTGGCCATGGATGCTCCGCAATCGGGGTCGAGGGTTCGGTTATTGTTACCATGCTGCAATAGTCCTTTGCCAGATGGCGTGATTATCACGTGCCCTTCCGCGGTCTAGATCCCCGTTCAGGCAAGCCGCGCAGGCGGTTCCGACGATAGACCGAAGGGGCATTCAGATGACCGATACGATCAAGTCCAGGGCGGCTGTCGCCTGGGGGCCGAAACAGCCGTTGTCGATCGAAGAGATCGACGTGATGCCGCCGCAGGCGGGCGAGGTGCGCATCCGCATCATCGCCACCGGCGTCTGCCACACCGACGCGTTCACCCTGTCGGGCGAAGACCCCGAGGGCATCTTCCCCGCCGTTCTGGGTCACGAGGGCGGCGGCGTCGTCGAATCCATCGGCGAAGGCGTGACCAGCGTCGCCGTGGGCGATCACGTGATCCCGCTTTACACACCGGAATGCGGCGAGTGCAAATTCTGCCGCTCGGGCAAGACGAACCTGTGCCAGAAGATCCGCGAAACGCAGGGCAAGGGCCTGATGCCCGACGGCACGACGCGGTTCTACAAGGACGGCCAGCCGATCTATCACTACATGGGCTGCTCGACCTTCTCGGAGTACACGGTTCTGCCAGAGATCTCGCTGGCCAAGGTGAACCGCGAGGCCCCGCTGGACGAGATCTGCCTGCTGGGCTGCGGCGTGACCACCGGCATGGGCGCGGTGATGAATACCGCCAAGGTCGAGGAAGGCGCCACCGTGGCGATCTTCGGCGCGGGCGGCATCGGCCTTTCGGCGGTGATCGGCGCGACGATGGCCAAGGCTGGCCGGATCATCGTGATCGACATAAACGAAAGCAAGTTCGACCTGGCGCGCAAGCTGGGGGCGACCGATTTCGTCAACCCGAAGAACCACGACAAGCCGATCCAGGAGGTCATCGTCGAGATGACCGACGGCGGCGTTGACTACTCGTTCGAGTGCATCGGCAACGTCAACGTCATGCGCTCGGCGCTGGAGTGCTGCCACAAGGGCTGGGGCGAAAGCGTCATCATCGGCGTCGCCGGCGCCGGGCAGGAAATCTCGACCCGTCCGTTCCAGCTGGTGACGGGGCGTGTCTGGCGCGGCTCGGCGTTCGGCGGGGTCAAGGGCCGGTCCGAGTTGCCCGATTACGTCGAACGCTATCTCAAGGGCGAATTCGCGCTGAACGACTTCATCACCCACACCATGGGGCTGGAGGCGATAAACGAAGCATTTGACCTGATGCACGCCGGGCAGAGCATCCGCAGCGTCATCCACTACGACATGTGAAGGCACGACGGATGATCTTCGCAAGAGTAGCGGCCGTCGTGTACGTCCTGTGGGGCGTCCTGCACGTCATTGCCGCCCATGATGTCTATACGTTGGGGCAAGGCCTTGAACCCGGCATAGTGCAGGGCCGGATCTTTCAGGATGCGT
>JBFHFG010000243.1:0-5387 GCA_041583815.1 Halovulum sp. | reverse complement strand
GCTGGCGGTAGCTGTTGTGTCCTCGCCGGTGCAGTCGGACAAGATCCCGCTGGTGGAGCAGCTTTACTCGGCTGGTGCTGTTTGTCTTGCGATGCTCAACGCGGCGCTGGCCTCGGGCTGGGGCGCGAACTGGCTGACCGGCTGGACGGCGACGGACCCGGCGTTTCTGAAGGAAGGACTGGGGCTTGAGGGTGTGCAGGTCGCGGGCTGGATCGTGATCGGCACCGAGGGCGCCGCCCCGCCGGAACGCCCGCGCCCCGACCCGGCTGCCAAGATCCGCTGGATCGACGCCTGAGGCCATGATGCTGAACGATATTGCCCGCGCGCTGGGGCAGCTTGGCGATCCGCGCTTCATGGGCGCGGTGCTCAAGGCGCTGGGCGTCACCATCGGCATTCTGCTTGCCGCGTCCTGGGCGCTGTTCGCCCTGTTCGGCTGGCTGCTGCCGGACAGTTTCTCGTTGCCGTGGATCGGTGCGATCAGCCTGACCGCCGACTGGCTGAGCTGGGCCGGGATCCTGTTGCTGACGGTCGCCTCGGTGTTCCTGATGCTGCCGGTCGCCTTCGTCTGCGTCGGGTTTTTCCTGGACGATATCGTCGATGCGGTCGAGGCGAAGCACTATCCCCACCTTTCGCCCGCCCCGCGGCTAAGCATTCCTGCGGCAATGCGCGAGGCGGTGTCGCTGCTGGCGCTGGTGATCCTGGTCAACGCGCTGGCACTGGTGGTCTATCTGGTCTCGACAGTGGCCGCGCCCTTCGTGTTCTGGGCCGTGAACGGCTTTTTGCTGGGGCGGGAGTACTTCCAACTTGTCGCCGAACGCCGCGCGGGCCGCAAACCGGCCGGTGCGCTGCGCAAGGCGAACCGCGGGCAGGTCTGGGCGCTGGGCGTGCTGCTGGCGGTGCCGCTGAGCGTGCCGGTGATCAACCTGCTTGTGCCGGTGTTGGGCGTCGCGGCCTATACGCATATGTTCCACCGGGTAAACCGACAGGGAGTCTGACATGACCGACAAGGTTGCACTGATCACCGCGGGCGGCAGTGGCATGGGCGCGGATGCGGCCCGGCGTCTGGCGGCGGACGGGTTCAAGGTTGCGATCCTCAGCAGCTCTGGCAAGGGCGAGGCGCTGGCGCAGGAACTCGGCGGCGTCGGTGTCACCGGCTCCAACCGCTCGGGCGAGGACCTTCAGGCGCTGGTCGACAAGGCCATGACCGCATGGGGCCGGGTGGACGCACTGGTGAACTCGGCCGGGCACGGGCCGAAGGGCGACGTTCTGGGGTTGAGCGATCAGGACTGGCACGACGGGATGGAGGTTTATCTACTGAACGTGATCCGCCCCACGCGGCTGGTCACGCCGATCATGGAGGCGCAGGGCGGCGGTGCGATCGTCAACATCTCGACCTTCGCCGCGTTCGAGCCGGACCCGATGTTCCCGACCTCGGGCATCTTCCGCGCCGGGCTGGCGGGGTTCACCAAGCTTTATGCCGACAAGTACGCGGGCGCGGGCATTCGCATGAACAACGTGCTGCCGGGCTTCATCGACAGCCTGCCCGAGAAGGAAGACCGCCGCGCGCGGATCCCGATGGGGCGCTACGGCAAGGCGGGCGAGGTGTCCTCGCTGATCTCGTGGCTGGTGTCCGAGGATGGGGCCTACATGACCGGGCAGAATCTGCGGATCGACGGCGGGCTGACGCGGTCGGTTTGAGGGGCGTTTCGGAGCGCTTCAGCCCGGCAAAGTGACTACGATGGCTCCGCCCCTGGTTGCAACCACCGTGTGTTCGTACTGGACGGCCGGAGCGCGGGGATTGCTGTACAGCGTCCAGCCGTCATCGCCTTCCGAGGCCCAGAGTGCGCCCTTTGAAAGAAAGGGTTCCACTGTGAACACAAGTCCGTTCGTGATCCGCCGCTTTTCACGGCGGGTGGACCACGTGGGGATTTCTTCGGGATACTCGTGCAAGGAGCGGCCGACGCCATGGCTCGCGAGGTTTCGGATCAGCGTGTAGCCGCGGTCTGTGGCGAACTTGTCGATTGCCTTCCCGATACCTGCGAGCGGCTTACCGGTTGCGACCTGCGCGACTCCTATTTGCATGGCGCGTTTTCCGTCCCTGCAAAGGCGGTCCAACGAAGGGGCTACGCGGCCGACGCGGAAGGTTGCACCGTTGTCCGCGAAATACCCGTCCTTGGAGGCGGAGACGTCGATGTTTACCAGGTCCCCTTCCGAAATGACCCGATCGCCAGGGATGCCGTGCGCGATCTCTTCATTGACGCTTATGCAGGTTGCTCCCGGAAACCCATAGGTGGCTTCGGGTGCCGGTTCGGCACCAGCGGCGTCCAGAAGGGCCCGCCCGATCTCGTCCAGTTCGCGAGTCGTCATGCCCGGTTCAATCGCCTTTGCCATCGCGCGCATCGTGTTCGCAACGATCTGGCCGATGGCTTTGAGGCCGTCCAACTCGTCGGCGTTGGTGATGGTCAATGCAGGTCCTCCTGTGGCAGGTCCGTGTAGCAGAAGGAACCGCCTCATGTACAAGCAGGATCGGCACACTCTCGCTGTGACTGGAATAAAACGCGCGACCGCAGGGATCCGGCAGATCCCTTCGGCCGCGCCGACGATGACGCTTGCGGGGCTGGTTGGGCCACTGAGAGGCTCCCGTCCCGCCTGGTCACCGCATCAAGGGCGATCAGCCCTCGTCCGTGTCCTTCGTAACACCTTGAAGCAGCAGCATCGGGTCCTTGGGCTGCTCGGCCTCGGCGGTGGGGATCGGGGTCATGTCGGCCTGGGCCGTGGTCGCCTTGTGCTCTCCGAAGCACTGGGCCCCGGCGGTGCCGGCGAAGGCCAGAAGGGCGGCGGTCAGAACGGCGGTCTTCATGCGCGGACTCCTCGGATAAACTGTTTTCCAAGGATAGCATTGCTGCGCGATCTGTCCAATCACATCGTAGTACCGCCCGCAGGCGCCGGATCAGTACCCCGGCGCGCGGTTCGCGTAGTGGCCCCAGATGTCCACGTCGTCGATGCCGATCCAGCCCGAGTAGATCAGCAGGCACAGCGGCATCCACAGGATCACCGTCACGATGGTGACCTTCAGCAGCTTGCGCTTCATGTTCAGGTTCACCGGGGCGAAGGCGGGCGTCACCTCGTCGGTGGTGCCCTCGTCGCCATGGGTGCGCAGGCCGAGGGGCAGGGCGACCAGCAGACTCATGAACCAGATGACCGCGAACATGACGATTCCGCCGGTGATGGTCATGCCTGCTCCAGTTCTACAAGCGTTCCGGTGAAATCCTTGGGGTGCAGGAACAGCACGGGTTTGCCGTGGGCGCCGATCTTGGGCTCTCCGCTTCCCAGCACGCGGGCACCTTGCGCTTTCAGGTGGTCGCGGGCGGCGAGGATATCGTCCACCTCGTAGCAGATGTGGTGGATCCCGCCCGAAGGGTTCTTTTCAAGAAATCCCGCGATCGGAGAGTTCTCGCCCAGCGGGTAGAGCAGCTCGATCTTGGTGTTGGGCAGGGTGATGAACACGACCGTCACGCCGTGGTCGGGCTCGTCCTGCGGCGGGCCGACTTGCGCGCCGAGGGTGTCGCGATACTGCGCCGAGGCGGCCTCGAGGTCGGGCACGGCGATGGCGACATGGTTCAGACGTCCGATCATGGCCGGGAATATGCGCCTTTCGCGGGGCGCTGCCAAGCACGGCGCGGTGACGCACCCCGAGCGGGGCGCAACCCCCGGAAAAGGCTTTGACCCGATGCCGATTCCGCGCAAGGTTGCGTCTGGGAAAAGACGCGCCCGCCGAAGCGCCGACGAAGAGATTTCAAGGAGGTAACGCATGACGAAGGTTTCCATGACCGTGAACGGCAAGACCGTTTCGGGCGAAGTAGAGGGGCGCACCCTGCTGGCGACATTCCTGCGTGAGGATCTGCACCTGACCGGCACCCATATCGGGTGCGACACCAGCCAGTGCGGCGCCTGCGTGGTCCATGTCGACGGCAAGGCGGTCAAGTCCTGCACCATGTTCGCCGCCGAAGCCGAAGGCGCCGAAGTCACCACGATCGAGGGTGTCGCCGCCCCTGACGGCACCATGAGCGCCGTGCAGAGGGCATTCCAGGAACATCACGGCCTGCAGTGCGGGTTCTGCACCCCGGGCATGATCATGAGCGCGCACGCCCTGCTGTCCGAGAACGCCAACCCGACCGAGGCCGAGATCCGGGAATACCTAGAAGGCAACATCTGCCGCTGCACCGGCTACCACAACATCGTCAAGGCGATCCAGGCAGCCGCCGCCGAGATGCGGCCCGTCGCGGCCGAATAACGCGACCCGAACAAGCAAACCCAGGGGCGGCCCGCACGGGGCCGTGAACCCAGGCAGCATAGAAGGGGCACAGGCCCCGACCAGGGAGTGAAACGCGATGCCAAAGGATTTCGGGATCGGCGCCAGCAGCAAGCGGCGCGAGGACGTGCGGTTTCTGACCGGCAAGGGCAAGTACACCGACGACATCAATCTGCAGGGGCAGACGTATGTGCACTTCGTGCGCTCGGACGTGGCGCATGGCAGGCTGAACGGCGTTGATACCTCGGCCGCCGAGGGGATGCCGGGCGTGATCCGCATCTTCACCGGCGCGGATTTCGAGGGTGTCGGCGGTCTGCCCTGCGGCTGGCAGGTGACCGACCGGTTCGGCGAGGTGATGCAGGAGCCTGCCCACCCGGTGTTGGCGCAGGGCAAGGTGCGCTTTGTCGGTGACGCCATCGCCGCCGTTGTCGCCGAAACGCGCGAGCAGGCCCGTGACGCCGCCGAGGCGATCGAGGTCGATATCGAGGAACTGCCGGCGGTCGTAGACATGAAGGCCGCGCTGGCCGATGGCGCGCCGAAGGTGCACGACGATCTGACCTCGAACCTTTGCTACGACTGGGGCTTCGTCGAGGACAACCGCGAGGCTGTCGCCAAGGCCATCGAGGGCGCGCATCACGTCACCACGCTGGAACTGGTGAACAACCGGCTGGTCGCCAATCCGATGGAGCCGCGGGTCGCCATCGGCGATTACGACGGCTCGACCGGGGAACATACGCTTTACACCACCAGCCAGAACCCGCACGTGATCCGGCTGCTGATGGGCGCATTCGTGCTGGGCATCCCCGAGCACAAGCTGCGGGTGGTCGCCCCCGACGTGGGCGGCGGTTTCGGCTCGAAGATCTTCCACTATGCCGAAGAGGCGTTCTGCACCTTCGCAGCCAAGGCCGTGGGCCGGCCGGTCAAGTGGACCTCGACCCGGTCCGAGGCGTTCATCACCGATGCGCATGGCCGCGACCACGTGACCAAGATCGAACTGGCCATGGACGAGAACGGCAAGTTCCTTGCGCTGCGCACCGACACGCTGGCCAACATGGGCGCGTACCTGTCGACCTTC
>JBFHFG010000242.1:0-5401 GCA_041583815.1 Halovulum sp. | reverse complement strand
GCCGTTGGGCACGCCTGTCACGTACCACGCGTGAACGGCTGGAGGCGTTTTTTGCACCAGAGCTCGAGATCTGGGAGAGCCGCACGGCACGCAGCGCTACACCGGCCGGGCGCGCGGAGAAGGTGGCGTCGGCCTGAAAGGGGCCACGGCCGGTATAGTGACTTCGGTCAACGGGCTGACGGCCCTGCGGCACCCAAGACAAACAGGCCAGCCATGCGGGAAACCGCCCAGTGCCGTGGTGCCGGTGCCAGGCCAAACCGCCCCAATCGCATGTTCACGAATTGATCCACATATTCCGCAAACTGAATTTATTCGTGATCCGTCAGCTCACATAGCGGTCCATGTGATCCCGGACGCGCTCGACCAGGTCGTTCAGCGTGAAGGGTTTCGATAGGTAGCTTGAGCGCGGGACGGCCGCTTTGCCGTCGGCAAAGACGTCTTCGGAGTAGCCGGATACGAACACGGTGCTGGCGTTCGGACGCGTCTCATACGCTTTGCGGACCCAAGTCGGGCCGTCGACACCGGGCATTATGACGTCCGACACGAACAGGTCGATCTTGAGATCCCGGTCTTCGAGAATCTCGAGCGCGGCCTCGCCGCAGTCGGCCTCCAGCACGGTATAACCGCGCATCTGCAGGGCACGGGCAGCGAAAGCCCGCACCGGTGCCTCGTCCTCGACCAGCAGAACCACGCCGCGACCGGTGGTGTCGCGGAACCCTGACCTCGCAGGGGGCGCAGCTTCCGTCTGGGCCGCTTCGGCGGCGGTCTCGGCGGGAAGATAGATCTGGAACAGCGTGCCTTCGCCCACCGTGCTGTCCACGAAAATGAAGCCGTCCATCTGCTTGATGATGCCATAGGCCGTGGACAGGCCCAGTCCCGTTCCCTCTCCTACCCGCTTGGTGGTGAAGAAGGGCTCGAAGATCTTGCCGATCTTGTCCTTGGGAATACCGGTGCCCGAATCCTCGACCTCGATCAGCGCATAATCGCCCGCGGGCACCAGGGCGCGATCCCGTTCGAGCGGCGCGTCCAGCGTGGCCTTGCGGGTGCGCAGCTGCACGACGCCGCCCGCCGGCATCGCGTCACGGGCGTTGACGACCAGGTTCACGATCACCTGTTCCAACTGGCGTTCATCCGCGCGGATTGGCCAGATGTCTTCGGTGTTCGATATCTCCAGTGCGACTTTCTCGCCCAACAGACGGTCCAGCAGGTTTGCAAGTTCAGCCAGAGTATCGAACAGGTGCAGGGTCTGCGGCCGTAGGGTCTGTTTCCGGCTGAACGCCAGAAGCTGGCGCACCAGCGCGGCGGCCCGGTTGGCGTTCTGGCGTATCTGCATCAGGTCGGAATGATCGGCGTCGCCCTGGAGGTGCTTCAGAAGCAGAAGGTCACAATGTCCGTTAATTGCCGTCAGCAAGTTGTTGAAATCATGCGCAATCCCACCAGCCAACTGCCCAACGGCCTGCATCTTCTGGCTTTGGACGAATTGCGCTTCCAGCGTTTTCAACTCGGTCGCGTCACTGATCACTGCCAGGATTTCATGGCCTGCCTCGGCGTTCATCCGGGTCATGGTCAATTGAAGGAAACCGTTGTGTTCACTGTCCCTGCGGCGCGCGATCTCGGACCTTCCTTGCGCGCGTCCCGCAAAGGTATCGCGCAGCCGGTCAGGCAACGACTTCCCTAGCCCCTCGACCAGGTCAGGCAGCGCACGGCCAACAGGCTGTCCGGCCCCTAGCAGCAACCGCGCCGCGGCATTGGCGGACAGGATCTGCCCTTCGGAGCCGATCCGCGCCAGCGCGACCGGCAGCGGTTCCATCAGTTCTGCGGGGCCGAAGGTTTCGGGCGCGCCCGCCGCAGTGTCGATCGCGGGGGCCAGACGCCAAAGCTGCATGTCTTCGCACAGGGGTTCCACGGTCAAGTGCCAGTCCTGGCCCGACAAGGTCAGCGGTGCCTGCGCGATACCGTCCGCCGCCGCCTGCCGCGCCATGCGATATGCGGTGGCACCCTGCCCCAACAGGCCGGGATCCAGCGTTTCATCGATGCGGCCACCCGTGGGCAGATAGGCCTGACCGGCGGCATTCACCGCACGGATCACACCACCGCCGTCGATCAGGGCCGTGGGGTGCGTACCCCTTCCGTGCATGCGCCGGAAGGCTGAAACCATGTCACCGCCCCGGCTACGGCGCCGCCACAGCGTTGCGACTCCCGCGGCTGAAAGTAGCCAGACACCAGCGGTCGCGGCCCCGGGCGCCGCCAAGGCCCATGCCCCGCCCGCCGCCAGCCAAGGAGTTGCAACGAGCCCCGGCGCGACCAGCGCGCCCATACCGCGCGCGGTCGTCTTATCACCTTGTGCGCGAATCGAAATTTCGGCGATCATCCTGCATCGGCCCCCTGAAGTGCCGGTTCGTTGTGATCGCTCTGGGTAAACAAGTCCTGAAGATCCACGAAACCCGAGAAAATGCCCGCAGTGGTTGCGTCAGGTTATCGTGATCTCGCAAAAATAGAAGCCGTCACCGGGGGCGCCCGGCATCCAACGTTGTTCCGTGCCTTTCGCGCAACCCGGGTGTCGCGCCAGGAACGCGGCGACGCGATCCTCGTTCTCGCAGGCGAGCAGGCTGCACGTGGCATAGGCGATGCGGCCCCCCGGACGGGCCACCGACAGTGCGCGCTCCAGAACCTGGTTCTGCACCTCGGCCAGCCGGCCCAGGTCGTCGGGCCTCAGGTTCCACTTCTGCGCCGGATCACGACGCCAGGCGCCGCTGCCGGAACACGGCGCGTCGACCATCACGAGGTCATAAGGCCCCTGCCCCTCGACATCACGGTCGGCGGCGATCCGGATCGTCGCGCCCGCGCGCCCGGCCCGCGCTGGCAGGTCGCGCATCCGTCGGGGATTGGCATCGAAGGCGACCAAGCGGCCCTTACCGGCCATTGCTGCCGCCAGTGCCAACGTCTTCCCGCCACCGCCTGCGCAAAGATCCAGAACCGCCTCTCCGGGCCGGACCCGGGCCAGCGCGGCCACGGCCTGCGACGCGGCATCCTGCAGTTCCACCAACCCTCCGCGAAACGCGCGCCCGCCATTCACGCGACGCGGATTGCCAATGACGCGCAGGGCGCCGGGAACCTGGGGAACAGGCTCCGCCTCGATGCCATCGGCAGTAAGGGCGGCCAGCGCGGTCGCGACCGTTGCCTTCAGGCTATTCACACGCAGGTCTACAGGTGCGCGGTCCTTCAGAACCTCGGTCACACCAGGCAGCGCATCGCCCAGAGAGCGCAACAGTTCGTCGTGAAGGAAATCCGGGTAGTCCCCGGCGATCGGCGCAGGTGCATAGTCGAGTGTACGAAACGCGGCGCGTTCGGTTTCCGTCAGCGGCGCCGGGTCGTGTCCCTCGCCGGTGAACAGGTCGAGCGCGGCTGGATCTGTCTGCAACAGCAGCCCGACGACCAGCGCGCGGCCGGTTTCATGATCGGCTCCGGAGCAACACAGGGCGCTGCGCCGTCGGCGCATGGTGTCATAGACAAGGTCGCGGATCGCGGCCCGGTCCTTCGATCCGGCGAACCGGTTGTCGCGCCCCCAACGTGTCAGCACACGCTCCGCCGGGGCCTCAGCGACGATCTGGTCGAGGATCTCGATCGCGGCAGAAAGACGGGCTGCGGGGGTCACGAGGGCGCGTTCCGACCGCTCAGCAAGCGCGGTGCGGGCAAGCGGGACGGCGGCGGCTGTAGAAACTGATCATGTTCATCCTGTCCAGTGCCCCGAGATTGTCATCCGTCGCAACCCGCATGTCGGATTGGACAAGCGCGCGTTGCGCTTCTCTATCTCAGCCCTGCCGCGACGTGCAAGGACCGGACGGTCGGCGCGAAGCAGCAGGTTTCATGGGTACCGGTTGGATGCCCGCGCGTTTGCTCTGTTCGGTCAATACCGGCGGGCCTTTCGTACCCATAACGGCGGGATGAATGCCCGAGTTTTGGGCAGTGTTTCCGTTAGGTAAAGGAAAGTGGCGGAATTTAATCTGAGAAACGCCTCACCGTGCTTGACGCTGAAATTAACGTATGCATTAATGCATGCAAACAACGTGGGAGGAACATTGAATCATGAGTAATCTCAAGCAGAAGCGGGTCACGACGGCCGCCCTGGCATTAGGAGCCTTTCTGGCTTCGACAGCTGCGCCCCTTTCGGCCCAGCAGATCGAGTTCTGGTCGCAGCCCTATGGCGACCTGATCGAATGGAAGCGCCAGATGGAAGGCCTTACCGAGGAGTTCGAGCAGGAGACCGGGATCACGGTAAACTATGAAATGGTCAACTGGTCGGTGGCCTTCAACCGCTGGCTGACCGTCGCCCAGGGCGGCGCGCATCCGGACTGCGCCGACATGTTCTGGCTGCATTCGTTCTCGGCCATTGGCGGCGAGGATTATGGCCCCATGCCGATCAACGAATTCAAGGACAAGTGGCCGAACCTGGAACAGGAATTCTTTGCCGGAAGCCTTCAGGACGTGAACTGGAACGGCGACTTCTATGGCATTCCCTGGCGCGGCGACGTGCGCCCGCTGATCTACCGCAGCGACCTGGCCGCCGAAGCGGGGTTTGAGGATGCGCCTGACACTTGGGATGACATCGTCGAGTACGCCAAGGCGATGACCGAGCGCGACGACAACGGCAACGTTACCCGCTGGGGCTTTGCCCTTGGTGTCGACAACGTCAGTCAGGCTTACGTGCCCTATTACTGGCAGGCTGGCGGACTGTTCATGACGGAGGATGGGCGCACCGCCACCATCGACAACGAGGCCAGCCGCATCGCGCTGTCCTGGATCCGGGACCTGGTCTGGGAACACGAGGTAATGAGCCCCGAGTTCATGGAGAAAGGCTACGATCCGGAATCGGAATTCGTTGCCGGTACCCTGGCAATGTCCGGCAGCGCCGGTGGCCCATGGGCGCCGAGCTTCGCGCGAGATTACCCTGAACTGAATGGCACATGGGCGCTGTCCATCCCGGCCAAGGGTCCGGTGAACCGTGATGCCTACGCCGGATCTGGCTACCTGGGTGTGCTGCGCGGCACCGACAATGCCGAGGCCTGCGTTGACTGGATCGGCTTTCTCAGCCGCCCCGAGAACATGCAGCGCCTGTCCGAAGCCAGCGGCAACGTCAGCCCGATGCGCGAAGTCATGGCCTCGGACTACTGGAGCGACGAGCCTTGGAAGGCCGCGATCACCGAAACGCTGGAGTATGCGCACACCTCGCAGCATCCGTCGCCGGTGTGGAACGCCCTGGTCACCCCCGAACCCGGCGCCGTGATCTACGACATGGTCTACGAAGCCGTGATCGAGCGCCAGGACCTGGACGAGGTCATCGCCCGCGCTCAGGAGCGGATGCAGGCCGAGATGGACCGCGCGTTCACCGACTGATCGCAAT
>JBFHFG010000241.1:0-5414 GCA_041583815.1 Halovulum sp. | reverse complement strand
GCGTTGGCGGTTTCGGCGGTCAGCACGCCCGCGTCGTATTCGGTCATGCCGTAGTCCTGCACGAAGCGCGCCTTCTTGGCGTCGGGCAGTTCCGGCAGCGAGGCCTTGATCTGGTCGATCCAGGACTGCTGGATCGTCAGCGGCAGCAGGTCGGGGTCGGGGAAATAGCGGTAGTCGTGCGCCTCTTCCTTGGAACGCATCGACCGCGTCTCGCCCTTGGTCGGATCGTAGAGGCGGGTTTCCTGGTCGACGGTGCCGCCATCCTCGATGATGGCGATCTGGCGCTTGGCCTCGTAGTCGATGGCCTGCTGGATGAAGCGCATCGAGTTCATGTTCTTGATCTCGCAACGCGTACCGAGGTGGCTGAAGTCGCCGGTCTCGCGGAATTTCTCGTAGTCGCCGGGGCGGCAGACCGAGACGTTCACGTCGGCGCGCATCGAGCCTTCCTGCATGTTGCCGTCGCAGGTGTCGAGGTAACGCAGGATCTGGCGCAGCTTGCGGACATATTCGGCGGCCTCTTCCGGGCCACGGATGTCGGGGCGGGAGACGATCTCCATCAGCGCGACACCGGTGCGGTTGAGGTCGACGAAGGACATGGTCGGGTCCATGTCGTGGATCGACTTGCCGGCGTCCTGCTCAAGGTGGATGCGCTCGATCCGGACGCGGCGGGCGACGCCGGGTTCCATATCGACGATCACCTCGCCCTCGCCCACGATCGGGTGGTAGAGCTGGCTGATCTGGTAGCCCTGCGGCAGATCCGGGTAGAAGTAGTTCTTGCGGTCGAACTGGCTGAACAGGTTGATCTCGGCCTTCAGGCCCAGCCCGGTGCGGACTGCCTGTTCCACGCAGAATTCGTTGATCACCGGCAGCATGCCAGGCATCGCGGCGTCGACCAGCGCGACATTGGTGTTCGGCTCGGCCCCAAAGGCGGTCGAGGCGCCGGAGAACAGTTTCGCCGTCGACTTGACCTGGGCGTGCACCTCCATGCCGATGACCAGTTCCCAGTCCTCGCGGGCGCCGGGGATCGTCTTGGGGGTGGGTTCGGTGTAGGACAGCTCGCTCATGGAAACCCCGTATCGGTGCGTCGGGGCGGGTTTAGAGCGGTGGCGCGCAAACGGCAAGGGCCGGGTGGGGATCAGGCCCGCAAGGTGCGGCGGATGTCCTGCAGACCGGCCTCGATATCCTCGGGCAGGGTGCCGTCCCGGGCGAAGATGCTGTCGATCATCCGCTCCATGTCCGGCAGCGTTTCCACGCCGCTGAGCCGGTATAGCCGGCGCGACAGGCGCGAGACTGCCTGGCCCGGCGTGCCGCACTGGTCGGCCATCCAGGCCCCCAGCACCGACAGTTCCTTCGCTTCTGGCGCGGAAATGCCGAAGACCGACTGCATCTGCAGCAGCATCGCGGTGTGATGGCGGTCGGTGACCGGACCCAGCGACCGGGCCAGCGCGGTCAAAATGCCGGCGGCGGCGACACGGGTGTCGTCGATGCTCTCGGCGGGGTGGAGGTTGGTCTTGCGTCGAAATCCGAAGCGGCGGGCGGCAAGGCGGACGTCGCGGGCGGCGTCGGCAAGTTCCGAGGCCATGTCGGCGGCGTTGCGGGCGCGGAGAATCCAGAAATAGGCGGCCCCGGCGACGGCCAACAGGCCTAGAATGATGTGCATCGCAATGCCCCGTGGAAATGCGTGATCGACGGCGGCATGCACCCGCCTGTCGGCCCGTATACTCCGGTTAATGGGGCAGAATGATGACCCGCCGGGGCGCGCCCGGCGGGATGTGGTCCGTTGAGGGGCGCGCTCAGGCGGCCTGGCGTGGATGGCGGCCTTCCTTGACCTCCTCGATGATCTTGGCGGTGAAGGCCTCCAGGTCGCCCGGGTTGCGGCTGGTGATGATCCCGTTCGAGACCGCCACCTCGCGGTCGACCCAGTTTGCCCCCGCGTTGACCAGGTCGGTCTTGATCGAGTGGTAGGAGGTCATCTCGCGGTTGCGCACGACGCCGGCTTCGATCAGCAGCCAGGGGGCGTGACAGACGGCGGCCACGATGCGACCGGCCTCGGTGAAGGTGCGGACAAGGTTTACTGCCGCTTCATCCGCGCGCAGCAGGTCGGGGTTGATCTGCCCGCCGGGCAGGACCAGCGCGTCGTAATCCTCGTGCAAGGCGTCGGCGATCTTCAGGTCGGCATCGACGGACTTGCCCCAGTCGTCCTTGTCCCAGCCCCGCGCGGGGCTGCCGTCGAGTGTGGCCACGTGGACCGTGGCGCCCGCGGCGCGCAGTTTCTCCAGCGGCGTGAACAGTTCCGACTGCTCGAAGCCGTGGGTGGCCATGATCAGGATCCTGGTTTCGGTAATGTCGGGCACGGGTGCCTCCTTTGTCCGGTTTCGCTGGCCCGATAACGTCTGGGGTGGGGCGATGTTCCGGAAGGAGAGGCAGGAGAAGCGGGGCGCGGGCCGGTGGGGGAGCGGTCGCGCGCCCCGATGACCTCAGCGGGGGAGTGCCGAGGCGATCGAGCGGGGCAGCGACGCCCCGAAGATGGCAGCGGCCATGCGGCGCTGATCCTCGGCCACCGGGCCGCCGAGTTGGCCCAGCCGGGAGGACAGCACGGGAACGGCCTCGCGCGGGTTGGGAAACTGGTTCGCGACCCAGGCGCCGAGGAGGGCGAGTTGGCGCGCTTCGTGCCGGTCCACGGCAAAGGCGTCCTGAAGCTGTGCAAGCAGACCGCGCTGCTGCGCCACCGAGGCGCCTTCGAGGGTCAGCATGGCGTGGAACATGGCCGAGGCCGCGACGCGCGGATCGTCGATGCGGATCGTCGGGGCCAGCATCTGCGGCGCGGCCGTGCGGCCCGCGCCTGCGAGCGTGACGGCCGGAAATGCGCCGTTGCGCACGAAGTGCAGGATCAACAGCGCGGTGGCGGCAAAGGCGAAAAGCGCGGTGGTCATGTCGGATCCTCCGATAGCCGGTCCGGTGCCGGTTCCGGGGAAGACATTCGTCCGCGATTGTGGCGGTCCGTGGTCGGAACGGGGGTTGTTTTGTGCCGTCCGGGCCTTGCGCCGGGGGCAGAGGGAGGGAGCCTCCGGCGGGGATATTTGGGGACCAAAGTGAAGGGGGGGGCGTTCGGTCCGGCCCGGCGGTGGTGCTAGCGGCCGCCGGACACCTTGAGGATCTCGCCGGTCACGTAGGAGGCCTTTTCGGAGAGCAGCCAGAGGATCACCTCGGCCACCTCGTCGGCGGTGCCGGCGCGTTGCATCGGCACGGACGGGCCCATCTGCGCGGCCCGGTCGGGGGCGCCGCCCTTGCCGTGGATCGGGGTTTCGATGATGCCCGGCCGGACGGCGTTCACACGCACGCCGTGGGCGGCCTGTTCGGCGGCCAGCCCGATGGTGAAGCTGTCGATGGCGCCCTTGCTGGCGGCATAGTCGACGTACTGGTTCGGGCCGCCCAGCACTGCCGCCACAGACGAGACGTTGACGATCGCGCCGCCCGGTCCGCCGTGGGCACGGGACATGCGGCGCACCGCCTGAGCGGCACACAGGAAGCTGCCGGTGATGTTCACCGCGAACATGCGGGCCAGCCGGTCGGCGTCGATCTGGTCCACGCGCGCGGCGGGCGCGACGATCCCGGCGTTGTTGACCAGCGCGTCGAGGCGGCCGAACTCGGCGTCGAGCGCGCCGAACATCGCGTCGATCTGTACCGGGTCCGCAACATCGGCCTGGACCGGTAGCGCGCGGCCGCCCGCGGCGCGGATGTCGGCGGCGACAGCTTCAGCCCCCTGGCGATCGGAGCGGTAGTTCACCGCCACGTCCCAGCCATCGCACCCCGCGAGCCGGGCGGTGGCGGCGCCAATTCCGGCCGATGCGCCGGTGATCAGGACGACGGGGCGGGTCATGGCATTCTCCTCAGGATGCAGGGGCCGCGGCGGGCGCGTCCAGGATGCGGCCGACGATTTCCGTGGTGTCGCGGGACAGGCCGTCGAGATCGGCGATGCGCTGGAGCTGTGTCAGCATCAGCGCCTGCCGGTCCTCGTCGAACTGGCGCCAGGTCTCGAACGCGCCGGCGAGGCGGGCTGTGGTCTGCGGGTTCACCGGATCGAGCCGGATCAGCCAGTCGGCCAGGAAGCGATAGCCCGCGCCGTCCGCCCGGTGGAAGCCGGCCATGTTGCCCATTGCGAAACTGCCCACGACCGAGCGCAGGCGGTTCGGGTTCTTCCAGTCGAAATCCGCATGTTCGGTCAGGGCCTGCACCGTTTCGACCGCCTGGTCGGGCGGGGTCAGCGCGGCCTGCACCGAGAACCACTTGTCCAGCACCAGCGGGTCGGTTTTCCAGCGCGCGTGGAACTCTGCCAGCGCGGCCTCGGCATTGCCCGAGCGCACAAGCAGACCCAGCGCCTGCATCGCCTGGGTCATGTTGTCGGCGCGAGCGAACAGCGCCTTCGCGGTGGCGGCATCGTCCTCGAGCCGGGTCAGCAGACCCAGCAGGCGGCCGCTGAGCGCGCGCTTGCCGGCGCTTGCGGCGTCGGGGCTGTAGGCGCCGGGCACGGCCAGCGCGGTGATCCGCTCGGGCAGGTCCGGGATCAGCCGGGCCAGCGCGGTGTCGAGCCGGATCAGGGCCGTGCGTACATCTGCCGGATCGGGTGGCGTGCCCTCGGTGCGGACGGCGCGGAACACGTCTTCGGGCGACGGGAAGTCGAGCACCAGCGCCTGGAACGCCGGTTCCAGCGCGGGATCGTCCAGCGTGGCGATCAGCGCCGTCAGCAGGTCGGGGTCGGCGGGCGTGCCGGGGTCGCGGACCATGCGCGCCAGCACGTCGCGGGTCAGCGTGTGGCCCGCCTCCCACCGGTTGAACGGGTCGGTGTCATTGGCCAGCAGGAAGGCGCGTTCCGCATCGTCGGTCTTGCGCTCGAGGATCACCGGGGCCGAGAAGCCGCGCAGCAGCGAGGGGATCGGCCGTTCCGCGAGACCGTCGAAGGTGAAGTCCTGCCGTGCTTGGGTCAGTTCCAGCACGCGGGTGGGCACGACCTCGGCGCCCTGCCGGTCCAGCAGGCCAGTGGCGACCGGGATCACCAGGGGTTGCTTGTCGTCCTGGCCGGGCGTGGGCGGCGTCCGCTGGGTCAGGGTCAGGGTGTAGGTGCCGTTCTCGAACTGCTCCTCGACGCCCAGCCGGGGTGTGCCCGCCTGCGCGTACCAGCGTGCGAACTGAGCCAGGTCGCGGCCGGTGGCGTCCTGGAACACGGTGATCCAGTCTTCGATCGTGCAGGCCTGGCCGTCGTGCCGCTCGAAGTAGAGGTCCAGCGCGCGGCGGTAGGCATCCGGGCCGACGAGGCGGCGCAGCATGCCGATCACCTCGGCGCCCTTGTCATAGACGGTGGCGGTGTAGAAATTGTTGATCTCGATGTATGCCTCGGGCCGCACCGGATGCGCCAG
>JBFHFG010000240.1:0-5425 GCA_041583815.1 Halovulum sp. | reverse complement strand
CCGGACGTCGCGCTTTCCCTGCCCGATCTCGATCGTGCCAAGAAAGGTGCCGCCATCCTGCGCGGCGGAAGGTAGGGCCTGGGCAGCCAGAACCAGCAACGAGACAGAACTCAACAGGTAGCAGTTTTCAGTGCGCGTGCGCATCAGCGGTGTCCTTGCAAACAACACGAAGGGGGCCGTTTGCTTGCGTCGGGCTGGCGCGGCGGCGGATCGATGAAGATTTTTTCGGGTCGCTTTTGCTTCCCGCTTGAGCCTCGTAATAAAACCAACTAAAAGTGTCAACTATCAAGCGTCGGCGATCCACCCGCTTGACCGAAGCCATGCCCGGGGCACCCCCTCAAGGCAAAGCCATGAACTCGCCCGATATTCAGAAAAGGGGTCCATGGTGCAGACCGATCCAATTCAACCCGAAGCCATCCGCGCAGCACGCGCCGAACATCCGAAACTCCGCGCCCGTGATCTGGCCCAGAAGCTGAACATCAGCGAAGCGCAGCTCGTCGCGGCAGATGTCGGCCAAGGTGTTCGCGCGATCCACCCGCACCCGGACCGGATCATGGCTGCCGTGCCCCTGCTGGGCGAGGTGATGGCGTTGACCCGCAACGAAAGCTGCGTGAACGAGAAAGTCGGGATCTATGACAACTACCGGTCCGGCACCCATGCCGCGATGGTGCTGACCGAGGCTATCGACCTGCGGATCTTCCCCGCGCACTGGCAGTATGCCTTTGCGGT
Source organism: Halovulum sp. (assembly GCA_041583815.1). GTDB lineage: Bacteria > Pseudomonadota > Alphaproteobacteria > Rhodobacterales > Rhodobacteraceae > Halovulum. The sequence continues at coordinate 4,696 of JBFHFG010000240.1, read as the reverse complement.
GGAGCACGATACCGAAAGCGGCGTGCACCGAAGCTTGCAGGTTTTCGATAACGCCGGTGATGCGGTGCACAAGATCCACCTGCGCGAAACCTCACACCACGATCAATGGCAGATCCTCGTCGATGGCCTTGCCCTGCCCCGTCAGCACGACACGATCGAGGTCGCCACGCGCGTGGCGGTCGAAGCCCCGAAGGCCGACCCAGCCAAGGCCGAGACGTTGCGCACCGAATGGGCGAAGATGACGGACACGCACCAGTTCCTGCGCCTGTGCTCAAAGTTGAAGATGAACCGTCTCGGGGCCTATCGCATCGCGGGTGCCCCCCTTGTCCGCGCGCTTCGCCCCCAGGCGGTCGAGACCATGTTGCAGGCTGTTATGCACGACGACGTCGAAGTCATGGTCTTCGTCGGTAACCGCGGCTGCATCCAGATCCATAACGGCCCGATCTGTTCGCTCAAACCGGTTGGGCCGTGGCAGAACGTGATGGACCCGGATTTCAACCTCCACCTTCGCGCGGATCACGTCGCCGAGGTCTGGGCCGTCGAAAAGCCCACGCAGCGCGGTCCCGCCCTGTCGGTCGAAGCTTTTGGCGCAGACGGTTCGCTTATCTTCCAGGTCTTCCCCGTCTCGAAGGAAGGCCGCGACAACCGGCCAGCGTGGCGGCGCATCGTCGAGTCCCTGCCCGACGCCGCCGTTGCCCGCACCGAGACCGAGGTAGCCTGATGCGCCTGGCCCTCTCGCTTCTCACCATGCTGGCGGCAACCACACCCGCAGCTGTCTCGCAAAGCCCGGACCGACTGTTGACTATCGGCGGCTCGGTGACCGAGATCGTCCATGCCCTTGGCGAAGGCGAACGGTTGGTCGGGCGGGACACCACCTCGACCTATCCGCCGCAGGTCCAGGCCTTGCCGGATGTCGGCTACATGCGAGCGCTGTCGCCCGAGGGCGTTCTGTCAGTCCGTCCGGACCTCGTGATCGCCGAGGATGGCGCAGGCCCGCCCGAGGCCATCGACGTGGTGCGAAAGGCGGGCATCGCCTATGTACCAGTTCCCGATGCCACTGATCGTGCAGGGATCATCGACAAGATCCTGACAATCGGTGCTGCGCTTGGCGACGAGTCCGACGCCGAGGCGCTGGCGGCTTCTGTCGATGCAGACCTTCGAGCCACCGAGGCTAAAGCCGCCGCCATCCCGCCAGAGCGGCGCAAACGCGTGCTTTTCGTGCTCAGCAATCAGGGCGGACGGATCATGGCAGGTGGTGCGAACACGGCCGCCGAGGGGATCATCCGGCTTGCTGGAGGCGTGAACGCCGTCGACGGCTTTGACGGCTACAAACCCCTCACCGATGAGGCTATCACCCGCGCCGCGCCCGATCTGATCCTGATGATGGCACGTAGCGGCGACCATGCACCGGCCGAGGCCGATCTGCTGACGCATCCTGCCATCGCGACAACGCCAGCCGCCGCTACGGGGGCGCTTGTGCGGATGGATGGTCTATACCTGCTGGGATTTGGCCCACGCACCGCGCAGGCGGCGGCGGACCTTGCAGCCATGCTTTACGGGGGGACGGAATGACCGTCACACTCGACACTGGCGCACCCCGGATCACGGATCGCCGTTCGCGCGCCCGGCAGGTTCAATTTTGGCTGATCGCGCTTCTGGTAGCAGTCAGCATTCTCAGCCTGGGACAGGGCGCTTCGGGCATTTCGCTTGTGGGGGCCGTGTCCGACCTTGTGCAAGGGCGCAGCATCGCGCCTCTGGACCGGATAGTGCTGTTGGACATCCGGCTGCCCAGGCTGGCGATGGGAATAGCGGTCGGCGCCTCGCTGGCGGTGTCCGGCGCGCTCATGCAGGGACTGTTCCGCAATCCGCTGGCGGATCCGGGATTGGTCGGCATCAGCGCCGGGGCAGGTCTGGGCGCGATAGCTGCAATCGTGCTTGGTGGCGCGCTTCCCGGGGCGGTGGCGACGCTGGCCGGGCATCACCTTGTCGCGGTCGCGGCTTTCCTCGGCGGCTGGATATCCACGCTAGTGCTGTACAGGGTCGCAACGCGCGCCGGGCGTACCTCGGTGGCGACGATGCTGCTGGCCGGTATCGCGCTGGCGGCGCTTTCCGGCGCGGCGTCGGGGGTGCTTGTCTACATGGCCGACGACCAGCAACTCAGAGACCTGACCTTCTGGGGCATGGGCTCGCTTGCCGGGGCAACCTGGGGCAAAGTCGCGGCAGCGGCCCCGATCATGCTAGCCGCACTGGCCACCGCGCCCTTTCTGGCGCGCGGTCTGAACGGCCTTGCCCTGGGCGAGGCTACGGCGGGCCATATTGGCATCCAGGTGCAACGGGTGAAAGCGCTGACCATCTTGGCCGTTACTGGCGCGACAGGTGCAGCGGTCGCCGTGTCGGGCGGGATCGGCTTTATCGGTATCGTCGTGCCGCACCTGCTGCGGCTGGCAACCGGCCCCGATCACGAGACTCTGCTGCCGAACGCCGCACTGCTGGGCGCCAGCCTGCTGATCGCCGCCGACATGATCAGCCGGACGCTGATTGCCCCGGCGGAACTGCCAATTGGCATCGTCACCGCATTGCTGGGGGCACCGGTCTTCCTTTGGATCCTGCTGCGGCAACGCGCACTGGTGGACCTGTAGAATGCTGGAGGCACGCGACATACGGGTTCGCCTTGGTCGCCGGACGGTTCTGGACGGTGTCGACATGACAGCCGCCCCCGGCGAAGTGACAGCCATCGTCGGTCCCAACGGGTCGGGCAAGACGACACTGCTGCGCGCCCTGTGCGGGGATGTTCCGTACGAAGGCCGTGTCCTGTTGAACGATCGCGACCGACGCTCATATGCCCCGGCGGCCTTGGCGGCAGTCAGGGCGGTGCTCCCCCAGGCCTCGGCGCTCGCATTTCCGTTCACGGTGATCGAGATCGTGCGCCTTGGCCTGCGCGCCGGATTGAGCGCCGCCGACGACGACCTGCCCCTTCAGGCTCTTGCCGAGGTCGGCCTCGCCGGTCATGCCAACCGTTTCTACCAGGAGCTTTCGGGCGGCGAGCAGCAGCGCGTTCAGTTGGCCCGGGTACTGACGCAGGTCTGGTGGCCGGTTGCCAAAGACGGGCCGCGGTGGCTGCTGCTGGACGAGCCGGTGTCGAACCTGGATATCGGTCATCAGATGCAGGTGATGCGCCTGATGCGGCGTTACGCAGACGCCGGAGGCGGTGTGATCGCCGTGATGCACGACCTGAACCTGACAGTCATGATCGCGGACAAGGTGGTGCTCGTGAACCGGGGCCGGATCCTGGGCGCGGGACCGGTGTCTCAGGTCTTTACCGACGCAAACCTCGGCGCGGCTTACGGCTACCCCTGTCATGCAAACAGGATCCCCGAAGGCGGGCGGTTCTTCCTTCTTCCACACGGCAAGGAGCCCGCCTGACAAGCCGAGCCGGCAACAATCGATCAGGTGCTTTCGCGCACGATCAGTTCAAAGCCGGTATCGATCACCTCGCCGTGCGTGTCCGGCGCATCCTGGTTGCCGTCGCGGTCGATGATACGTTTCCCGATCTCGTTCGCTATGCGGTCGACCGACGGGCGCACGGTGGTCAGCGGCGGCTCGCAGACCCCGGTGTATTCCATCGCGCCGAATCCCATCAGTGCCATGTCCTGCGGGATGCGGACGCCCATCCGACGCGCTTCGAACGTCACGCCAAGCGCCAGGGTGTCGTTCGAACACAGGACGCCGTCGATGCCACCGATCTCGCGCACCTTGCGCATCAGTTCCACGCCTGCCTCGGCGCTGGCGATCACCGGCAGTTCCAGAACCGTCGCCTCGGCCCCGGCCGTCCGGACGGTTTCCAGGAAGCCTGCGCAGCGCTGACCTGCGCGGGTGTCCTGATCCATGCGCGCGCCAAGGAACGCCAGGTTGCGCCGCCCCCGGTCCAGCAGGTGGCGGGCCGAAGCGCGGCCGATCTCGCGATGGTCGAACCCGATGGCCGTACCAATCGGCGCCTCGCCGGTCTCCCACATCTGAAACAGCGGTACCGAGGTCTTTTCAAGCAACTTTCGCACCGCGGGCCCGTGGCTGAGCCCGGTGATGACCAGCGCGGCGGGGCGCCATGACAGCGAGGTTCGCACCAATCGCTCTTCGCGCTGTTCGGAATGCTCGGTAAAGCCGATCAGGATCTGCAACCCCTGCGGCGCCAGAATGCTTTCAAGCCGGGTAACGGTCTCTGAGAAGTAGGAGTTGTGCAACGAAGGCACCAGAATGCTGACCACCCGCGAGCCTGCTGCGGCGAGACCACCGGCAACGAAATTCGGCACATAACCCAGATCGTCGATCGCGCGTTTCACCCGCGCCCCGATCCGCTCCGATACCTCAGCCGGGCGGCGAAGGAACAGAGAGACGGTCGATGGCGAAACCTGTGCCGCGCGCGCGACGTCGGTCATGGTCACCGTCTGCATCTTGCGCCGGTTACGTTGCTTCGGACCGCTTTCGTGCATTTCGTTCTCCCTTCCTGCCCCGAAGTGATGGGCCGAGACGGCCGCGTTTGCAACGCCGTGAACAGGCTCCGGCTAGATCAATGCAACTCTGCCGAGCGCGCCCCGCACACCCCGACAGTCATTTTTCCGAATGACTGATTCACGGTTTGACATGGATTTCGTAGCGCTATTATCTGGGCGAGCGATCGGATCGTCTAACAGATTCGGTG
>JBFHFG010000239.1:0-5427 GCA_041583815.1 Halovulum sp. | reverse complement strand
TCGCCCGCGTCGCCAGGTGCCGGTCGACGCAGTTCGCCGCAACGTTCAGAACCCCGTCCTCGAACCACTTGATCGAGACATCCGGATGCCCGAACGACGTGGTCTTCACCGTCGAGAACGGCGTCATCCAGTCCAGACGCCCCGCATGCTCCCCCCAGAACCCCTCAGGGTCCTCAACCGAACGACGGTAAAGATGCTCGTAGGTGGCTGCGTCTGCATGTGCGGTGGCCACCATGTTTTCAGGCGGCTGGACAATACGATCCGTCATCTCTCCCCTCATGTCTTATAAGATGCCGACCATCGGAATGCGGCGGCGTTGGCGGCATTCTCACGCGCGATGCCGCGGGACGCAAGCACTGCGGGCCAGGGATCGCACATTTCCCCCCCCAAGGCGGGTCTGCGGGTGAAGTCACCGGCAAACGTCCACACTACATGGCTTAATCTGTAAATTTTCCTGCGCCAGCGCGCGAAAATATGTAAATCTACGGGTCCGCCACCCGGTCCCCGGCCGCCCTGTCGTCCGCCCGTTTGCGAAAGGATCCCGCCATGCCCACGTCCCTTGCCGGCAGCCGCATACGCGAGGCCCGGCGCCGGATCGGCCTGACCCAGGCGGCGCTGGCGAAAGAGGCGGGGATCTCGCCTTCGTACCTGAACCTGATCGAACACAACCGCCGCCGGATCGGCGGCCGGGTCCTGAACGCGATCGCCGCTGCGCTGGGCACCCGCGCCTCCGAACTCGCCGAGGGCAGCAGCCCCACGATCATCGCCGACCTGCAGGCTGCAGCAGCCGAACATCCCGGTTCGCCCGCCGATCCGGACACGGCCGAGGCGCTGGCCGGCCGCTTTCCAGCCTGGGCCGAGTTCGTGCTGACCCTGAACCGGCAGGTTCGCGACCAGCACGCGGTGATCCGGGCGCTGTCGGACCGGCTGACCCACGATCCGTTCCTGTCGCAGACGATCCACGCGATGCTCAGCCAGATCACCGCGATCCGGTCGACCGCCGGGATCCTGTCGCAGGTCGATGACATACCCCTGCCGCAGCAACAGCGGTTCCACGAAAGCCTGGATACCGAAAGCGTGCGCCTGTCCGAGGCAGCGCAGGCGCTGGCCGCCTACCTGGGCGCGGCGGCGCAGGGCCACGAGGCGAGCGCCACCGCCGAGGAAATGCTGGACCATTTCCTGCAACGCCACGCCTATCACTTCGATCCGGTGGACCGCGAGGCCGAGGCCGCCGCCGCCTTTCCCACCGCCGTCGCTGCGCAGCGCATGGCCGGGCTGGTCGAGGATATCCTCGGCGCCGAGGCCGACGACCTGCCTGCCCCGGCGCGCAGCCTGATCCGCGCGCACCTGACCGCCTATGCCCGCGATGCGCACGCCATGCCGTTGCGCCGCTTTGCCGAGGCCGGGGAACGGGCGAAGTGGAACCCGCAGGCCCTGGCGGCCGAGTTCAGGCAGGACTTGACGGCGGTGTTCCGGCGCATGGCCGTGCTGCGCCGTCCCTGGATCGACGCGCCGGCGTTCGGGCTGATCGTGGTGACCGCTTCGGGCTATCCGCTGCTGCGCCGTCCGCGGGCCGATTTCGCCCTGCCGCGCCACGGGAATGCCTGCCCGCTGTGGCCGCTGTTCCAGGCGTTCACCCGGCCCGGCATCCTGCTGCTGGACCGGATCGAACACGACACCGGGCATCGCTTCGTCACGCTGAGCCATGCCGCGCCACGCCGTCCGGCCCCGCTGGGCACGCCGCCCGACCTGGCCGCCGCCATGCTGATCGTTGCCGAACGCGAGGTCCCGTTCGACGCCCCCACGGGCAGCACCGCCGAGGTCGGCACCAGTTGCCCGATCTGCAGCCATCGCGACTGCCCGGCGCGGGCGCAGCCGCAACTGCTGGGGTGACGCGCAACTTTATATCGTGACAGCCGCGCCAACCTGTCTTTAAGATCGCCACAAAAAATGGGACGGCGCCACGCGCCGCCGAGGGAGTGAATGTGGTCCGAACGGTTCTGATAGTCGAGGATGAGCCGAACATCGCGGATGCGCTGCGGTTCCTGCTGACGCGCGAGGGCTTCAACGTGAGTGTCGAACGCGACGGGGCCAAGGCGATGGGCCGGCTGCGCGACATGGCCGCCGACCTGGTGATCCTGGACGTGATGCTGCCCAACCGCAGCGGCTTTGACATCCTGCGCGACATGCGCTCGGGCGCGGGCGACCGGACGCCCGTGCTGATGCTGACCGCCAAGGGACAGGCGCAAGACAGGCAGACCGCCGAGGCGCTGGGCGTCACAGCCTTCATGACCAAGCCATTCTCGAATGCCGAGGTCGTCGAGACGGTGCGCTGCCTGACAGGCGCATGAGGTCGTCGGAACCGACGGACCTTGCCGAACGCGCCCTGAACCGGCGCAAGCGAGAGGATGCTGCGCTGGCCGTGCCCGCGCTGGGGGTGCTGCTGCTGGTATCGCCGGTTATGAACATCTTCACCCGCGAAGGCACCATCCTGGGCCTGCCCGCTGCTTTCGTCTGGGTCTTCGCGGTCTGGGTCTTCTTGATCCTGCTGACCTGGCGCCTGACGCGGCGCCTGCAAACCGCCGATGACCGGCCCGGCGCGGACGAGGCAGGCGATCCGATGGACCTGCCCGACCCCGAGGCCTGAGCGATGCTGTCCATCAACTCCCTGATCGCCGTCTGCCTGGCCTACACCTCGGTCCTGTTCCTGATCGCCTTCATGGCCGAACGACTGGCCAGCGCCGGACGCCACAACTGGCTGCGCTCACCGCTGGTCTACACGCTGTCGCTGTCGGTCTACTGCACCGCCTGGACATTCTATGGCGCCGTCGGGTCGGCCGCGCGCAACGGGATGGAGTACGTGGCGATCTATGTCGGCCCGTCGCTGGTGATGTTCGGCTGGTACTACCTGCTACGCAAGCTGCTCCGCATCGGCCGCACGCAGCGGATCACCTCGATCGCCGACCTGATCTCATCCCGCTACGGGAAAAGCGGGTCTCTGGGGGTGATCGTCACGCTGCTGGCGGTGACCGGTTCGACGCCGTACATCGCGCTTCAACTGCAATCCATGACACTATCGCTGTCGGTGCTGGCGGGCACCGCGATCTCGGCCCCGGTGATGGGCATGTGGTTCGCCTTCGGGCTGGCGGTGTTCGCGATCCTGTTCGGCACCCGCACCATCGACGCGAACGAGCAGCATTTCGGCGTCGTGTCCGCCATCGCGGTCGAGGCGGTGGTCAAGCTGGTCGCCCTTGTCTGCGTCGGCGCCTTCGTGGTCTGGGGGCTGAACGACGGCCCCGCGGCGGTGTTCGCGCAATTGCCCGACACCAGCCTGGCCGAGCCGATCTTCGCGCCACGCTGGGTGACGCTGACCTTCCTGTCCGCCACCGCCGTGGTCTGCCTGCCGCGCATGTTCCAGGTGATGATCGTCGAGAACTCGGACGAGCGCCACCTGGCCACCGCGGCCTGGGCCTTCCCGGTCTACATGCTGCTGATATCGTTGTTCGTCCTGCCGATCGCGGTCACCGGACAGGCGCGGTTGCCCATCGGTGCGAACCCCGACCTCTACGTGCTGACCGTTCCGCTGTCGCAGGGGCAGCCTTGGCTGACGCTGCTGTCGTTCCTTGGGGGGTTCTCGGCGGCGACCTCGATGGTCATCGTCTCGGCTATCGCGCTATCCACGATGATCTCGAACCACATCGCCGTGCCGATCTGGCTGCGGTTGAGCCGCCAGCGCGCACAAAGCAGCGGTGACGTGCGGCGGGTGGTTCTGACCAGTCGGCGGATCTCGATCGCGCTGATCGTGGGGTTGGGTTACCTGTATTTCCTGCTGTCGGGCGGGTCGGCGGCGCTGGCCTCGATCGGTCTGATCTCGTTCGCGGGCATCGCGCAGGTGCTGCCCAGCCTGATCGGCGGCATCTACTGGCGCGGCGCGAACCGGTCCGGGGCGCTGGCGGGAATCTGCCTGGGCTTCGCGATCTGGGGATACACCCTGTTCCTGCCCAGCTTCGAGGGCTCGTTCCTGCTGCCCGCCTCGGTGATCGAGAACGGCGCCTTCGGCCTTGCGGCCCTGCGCCCGCACGGGCTGTTCGGGCTCGAGTCGCCCGATCCGCTGGTCCATTCGGTGTTCTGGTCGCTTTCGCTGAACACGCTGGCCTTTGTCTCGGTCTCGCTGATGACCGCGCCCCGGCCGCTGGAGCGGGTACAGGGGGCCCAGTTCGTCGACGTGTTCCGCCAGTCCGGCGCGCCGGTGCTCAGCCGCTCGGCCACGTCCGAGGACCTGTTTACGCTGGCGCAGCGGATTCTCGGCACCGAAACCGCGCACAAGCTGTTCGCCGACGCCGCGCGGATCCAGGGCAAGCCCGCGGGCCTGCCCGAGGCCGACGGCGGCCTGATCGCCAGGGTCGAGCGCGAGCTGGCAGGCTCGGTCGGGGCAGCGTCGTCGCACGCGATGGTCAGCCAGATCACTCGCGGCGGGCAGATATCCGTCGATGAACTGCTGCGCATGGCCGACGAAACCGCCCAGATCGTCGAGTACAGCCAGGAACTGGAACGGCAGTCGCGCGAACTGGCGCGCACCGCCGCCGAACTGCGCAGCGCCAACGATCGCCTGCGCGAACTCAGCGCGCAAAAGGACGCGTTTCTCAGCCAGGTCAGCCACGAACTGCGCACGCCGATGACCTCGATCCGGTCCTTCGCCGAGATCCTGCGCGACCAGGAGGGGCTGGAACAGGCCGACGTGCAGCGCTTCGTCAAGATCATCCACGAGGAAAGCCAGCGCCTGACGCGCCTGCTGGACGAGATCCTGGACCTCAGCTTCCTGGAAAGCGGCCAGGTCCGGCTGAAGCTGGTGGACCTGACGCTGGGCGACGTGGTGCAAAGCGCCGTCACCTCGACCGAGGGCCTGTGCAAAACGCAGGGCGTGGCGCTGACGGTCGAGCCGGCGCACATGGACGCCCATGTTGCCGCCGATTTCGACCGGTTGGCGCAGGTGCTGATCAACCTGATCTCGAACGCGGTGAAATACGGGCGCGGCGCCGACCCGCACATCACCATCCGCGCCGTGGTCGACGACCGTCAGGTCCATGTCGATGTGATCGACAACGGCCCCGGCATCGACCACGCCGACTGGAGCCGGGTGTTCGAGAAGTTCTCGCGCCTCGAGGATATGACCCTGGCCGGCAGCGCGGGCCTGGGCCTGCCGATCAGCCGCGAGATCATGCGCAACCTGGGCGGCGATCTGGTCATCATGTCCAGCGACCGGGGTGCACGGTTCCGGCTGTCGCTGCTGCGACCCGACAGCGGCACGGTCGAACGCGCCGCCGAATAGTGACTCAGCCCAGCGCCGCCAGAATATACCGCCCCGTCATCAGGTCCAGGTGCGCGCCGCCGCCGTTCTTGAACAGCGTGATGTCGGCATCGTTTTCG
>JBFHFG010000238.1:0-5446 GCA_041583815.1 Halovulum sp. | reverse complement strand
GGGCGGCCTTGCACATGATGTTGCCGGCGTAGCCAAGCGTGATACCGGGGAAGGCGCCGAACGGTTGGATCATTTTCACTTCGACGACATACTTGCCGTCGGCCTTGACGGATTCCACCGGGAACAGGGCAGTTCCCCGCTGGAAACAGGATTCCGCCAGGCAGGCATCCCAGGAATAGACAACGTCTTCAGATGTGAACTCGCCATAGCCCTTGTGCCACTTCACGCCCTCGCGAAGCTTGAAGCGCCAGGTCAGCGGATCGGGTCGGGCCCATTCGATCGCAAGCTCGGGCAGGATCGTCTGGTTGGCATAGTCCGGCACGGTAAGGGCGTCGAAAATGTTCCGCATGATGATGCCGGCCGAGTTGTCGGTGCGCAGGCCGGGGTTGAGGTTGGAATAGCCCGAGCCGAAGCCGCCGTAGATCAGCTCGCGTTTGCCCTGGGCGATGGCCGGCATCGGCATGTTCGAGGCTGCAATCAGGGAACCTGCACCGGCGAGAAATCCGCGCCTGCTGGTCGAGAGTGAACTTTTGATCAATCGCTTCGATGTCATCTTTTCTTGCCTCTCTGTTGGTAGAAGGTGTCCCAAAGCGATGTCTCAGTGGGCGACGCCGCTGCTGGGGGCGGTTTTCGACAACTGCACCATGTTGCGGAGCAGTTGGGCGACGGCCATGGAGCTTTCGCCATCTGCGCCATCGACGATGAAACGCTTGGTGCACATGTGCGCCTCGAGACCTCCGGCATCGAGACAGGCCCGGATGATCCGGCCGTCCTCGGCAGAGGTCAGCATCAGGTCCGGGCGATCGATCAGATGGTTCAGCACGGCCGCAATGCCCGAGGCACCCCAGTTCGACATCATGCAGGGCAGAAGGATGTCGGTTGGGATGGTGCACGCGTTCGTCTTGCCGGCGGGCATCAGCGTCTCGACAGCCTCTACGATGCGGCCAAAGCCGATTTCGTTGCCGTGATCGCCGATGCCGATGCTGGGAACGCCGCGCGCGTCAGCTTCGGTCAGCACCGCGCTAAGGTCCACGATCTCGGTCTCGGGGCCTTTCACCATGCCGGTGGCATTATAGATCATACCGTCCTTGGCAGGTCCCAGCCGCTCGACACTGATGATCGCCTTGGGGGCGCACGTGTCGAATACTTCCCTCGCCCATTCGCCAACATCGTCCTGGGTCTCGGGCGCGGTGAGAAGGGCAGCGCCAAAGCCGCGGTCGCGGGCATTTTCGTAGGTGTGGATCATCACGTCCGCTGCCTCGCTCGAGGCGGCGATCGGCCCTTGGTGCTTCTTTTCGCAAAGATAGACCGGTACCGCACCGAGCCCCCAGTACAGCGAGCGTGCAAGGGCGGCGGCACCTGGCGGGCCATCAGATTCGCCCGTTGGCATCTGCGGCGGATAGCCCGCGCCTGTCAGGATGAAGACGGTGTCGCCCTTGGAAACGTTGTCACGCAGAAGTTCGGCCGCGCGGGTAGTCAGGGGGCGCCCGCCGCCTTCCTTCCGGGCCGCCTCGTAAAGGTCGACAAGGAAGCCATGCGGCATACCGGTGTTCTTGAGTTCGATCGTGATCAAGCGGTCGACCATCTGGCCAAGCAGATCGGACATGGCGGATCCTTTGGTGATACGGATCGGTTGCCACGTTCACGTGTCTCGACGAGATGTCGGTACTTTACTGCGGCACGATCCTGATTCTGGATGCACGGTCGATGGTGCCGCTGGCGACGCAGGTCTACAATTGAAGTGTGTCGTTCGATACTTGAGCTATGCTCAGGTATTGGCTGTCCGTTTCGCCTCTTTCTGAAGCCAATGACGGAACTGCCGAATCTTGGGGCGGTTGGCCCAGTCCTTGGGGCAAACGATGCAGGAGCTGCCATATTCCGGGATGGTGTGAGGAAATACCGGCACCAGCGCGCCGCGTTGCAGCATCTCCTGCATCATCCTGCGACCGGCAATCGCCACGCCGATTCCGTTCGCAGCACCCTGCATCGCCAGTTGCGAGGTGCTTACGTGGATTGTGCGCATCCGCCCCTCGTAATCGACGCCGAGACTTGTGAACCACTCGGCCCAGGCATCGGATGGACGACCGTCCGAGACCAGAAGCGTATGATCCAGAAGCTGGGCGGGGTCGGTCAGCTTTCGGTGGCGCGACAGGTAGCTTTGGCTGCAGACGGTCAGCAACTGGTCCTGAAACAGTTCTTCGCAATAGAGTTCCGGCCATTTGTGGGCTGTGTGCCGGATGGCGATATCCACAGGGTCCCGCACGAAATCAACATAGTGCGCGTCGAAATGGACCTCGATCTCGATGTCGGGAAGATCGGCGCGAAACCGTTCGAGGCGCGGAAGGAACCAGTTGACGCCGAAATTCTGCAGCATGCTGACGCGCAGCGGGGCCGAGGTATCCTGTTCGTAAACGGCGGTTACACCTGCCGTCATCAGGCGGAAAGCATTTTCCAGGGGTGGGAACAGGCGTTCGCCGGCTTCTGTCAGAACGATCCGCCTACCTTCGCGGCGCACCAGTTTCACCTTCATGTCGCTTTCAAGTTGCCGAATCTGGTGGCTGACCGCGGATGGAGTCACCGACAGATCGTTAGCAGCCTGGCTGATACCTCCGCATCGGAAAACGGCTTCAAACGCGCGCAGGGCGCTTAAATGAGGGAAATGGCGCACCGGGGCCTCTCGCGTACTGGTAAGTAGTGCTGACACTAAGTCAATGAAGGTATTCTCAACTATCGGCGAGAGGTTCGCAATTGTTCTGCGCCGTCGTCGCCTCCTAACGTGACCACGACCGGTGTTTCCGCGCGCTACCGGCGCTCGCATCCACCATTCGTGAGGCATGAGGAGGAAAAGCAATGGAACTGGTTTGCGATGCGATCGACAAGCTTCAATGCACGGAAATGCGCCGCCGCGGGCTGCCGCGTGGACATAAGTGGAAGCTCTATGAACTGGCCCGCGCCACCGAAAGTGAATCGCTGGTGCTGGCCGCGGCCCGGAAGCTTGCCGGTGCTCCGATGCATGTCGGCATCCTGACCGGCGCGGCGGTCCCCGATCATATGCCCAAAGGCGAGAACGACGGTCCTTTCGGTGCGGTGGTGCTTGCCAAATCCCTGGTGAAGGCCGGTCATACGGTGACGATCATCACCGATCCCGACCCGGCCCCGGCGACGCAGGGCCTGCTGGACTACTTCGGTCTGGATGTCCCGATCCAGGTTTTCGAGCTGGGCGACAGCGCCGGACAGGAGGCGTTCGCGAGCAAGATCGATGCGTTGGTCACAATCGAACGGCTTGGCGGGAACAAGAACGGAAACCTCCACGGGATCAGTGGTGTCAGCCGCGATGCGTTCCGGGCGAACTTCGATGCGCTGGTGAACACCGCCAACAGCCTCGGAAAGATCACCATCGGTATTGGTGACGGCGGCAACGAGATCGGTTTCGGAAAGATCTATGATGCGTTGATCGAGTCGATGCCGGAGTTGAACAACGAGGAGAAGACCCCCTGCGGTGGTGGCATCTTCTCGGTCGTACCAACCGATACACTGGTGATCGGCAGTACCTCGAACCTGGGCGCCTACGGTGTCTGCGCTGCTCTTGCGATGCTCAAGAAGGATACCGCGCTCTGCCATACGCCCGAGGATGAGGTTGCGCTGCACTATATCGGAGTTGGCCTCGGCATGTCAGATGGCGGCACGGGCGACATCATTCCCGACTGCGACGGCATTCCGGCTGAAACGAACGCGGCGGTAGTCCGCATGATGCAGACCATGGTGGAAATGGAACTTGCCCCGCCGCGCCCCCGCAAGTTCTGATCGATGCATGGACCAGCGCCGTATGATGGTACTTTAGGACCGCTGCGGCGCTGGACACATACCAAGATAGAATACTGTTGTCTCGGCGTCGAAGCTTGCTCGCAGCTGCTGCGTTGTAACTCTGCCGCAACTGCCTTTCGGAAGCCGGTGTTCCTATGTGATCGCTCGGGCCGGTAGTGCTGAGCGGTGCAACGAGGACCGTCCCCATAGCGCGTTAGGAGACAATGTGCCGATCGCCATGCATTATCGTGATGGCGCCACCAGCCGTTACTGTTAACCAGTCGGAAAATTCAGCTCCCGGCGGTCCAAGAACGGCGAGCAGTGCCATTGCCCAATGCCCGCCCTTCAATGTTGGCTAGACACCTCAAAGGTTGGGACAAGCTCCTCGCAGTTTACCTGGGCTTTCGGGGCCTTGCCGCAGGTGGCTTTGCTCTCAGTGCAGACAGGCCCTGATCCTGTAGGTTTCCTGGGCAAGGTAAACCGCGTGCAGGGCGAGTGCAGGAGTCGGTTCTGCGGCGAACGAAGCACAGGCGCGGGCCAGGGTGGCTAGGCCAAGGTCATCCAGTCGATGTTCGAGTTGGGTGAGCGCGGAGACCTGGTCCAGGGCAAGCGCTGGCACCACGGCGTCGGTGAGTGCCTGCAAGGCTTGGGAGATGGCGTCGGGGTGGGCTTGGGCTGACGACGCGGGTGTGCGGGACAGGAAGTCGCGCAGCGAGGCCGACCGGGATTTGCCCAGCGGGTCCAGGGTCAGGTTCGTAATCCCCTCACGCGAGACCGTGCGGATTAGCGACAGCGGGACCAGGCGCAAGCCGTCGCGGGTGATCCATACGTCGCAGAGGATCGCGTCGTCACGCCGCCAGGTTCCGGCAAGCCAGTCAGCACGGTCGAGGGCGGATGCGGGAAACTCCAGGGTAAGGCGGTCGGCATCCCGGTCCTCGACCCCGATGCGATATACCTGGTCGAGATCGCTGAAGGCTGGTTTGCCGATGCGCTGCGGGCGAATGAGAAGCGGCTGGGCAAGTGCAGCCCGGCGTAGCCCGGTGCCAGCGCGGTGGCCGAGGTCGTAGCGCGCGGCTGTCCAGGTGCGGTGCGCGGCGCCTATATCTTCGAGCTTGTCGAGGTCTGGTCCCGCGTCGGCCGGTGTGGCGGCGAGGGTCAGTGGCATCTGCCCGTCCTCGGATATCCGGGGCTCTTCAATGGTCAGCGATGTCCCGACAAGCGTGCGGAAAGCACCTGCTGACCAGAGCGGCGTGTCGTATGCGACTGCGGGCCGGAAGGACGGGTCGGCCCCTGCCGCGCGGGCGGGGCCCGTGGTGATCCAGCGCCCGGCAGTCATATCATAGCCATGCACCCTTAAACCGCGCGCGCCGGAGGCCGCGTGCCAGGCCGCGACTGACAGCAGGACGACTTGCATCGGTTCTGCACTTACGTAGTCGCGGGCGATAACGCCGGTCAGCAGGCGGTCATCCGGGTTGGCCTTTAGTGCGGTGGTCAGTGCGTAGGCAAGGGCGGCGTCGCCTAGGAAGTCGGTTTCGGAGAAGGCGATGTCGCGGGTTTCGGACAGTGCTGCCTGGCGCGAGAGGTCGCGCAGCAGCACTGACAGGCGCGGGGCCGATTGCGCCCGTGCCGATATGGCAAGGTT
>JBFHFG010000237.1:0-5477 GCA_041583815.1 Halovulum sp. | reverse complement strand
CGCGCCGCGCAGAATAGTGAAGGGCGCCATCACAAGTCGGCGCCCCGTGGCCGAGTAACGTAAGGTCAGCCGCGCATCATGAACTCGGCAAGGTGGCGGCGCACGATCTCGAACCATTCGCCGCTGTCCTTGAGTTCGTTGATACCCCTGTCCAGCACGCTCAGGTAATCCTCGGCATTCGGATTGTTCTTCGAGATGACGACGTGCAGCGTTGCGATCGTATCAAGCGCATCCTGCTTCACGATCCGGTCCGCGCCGTCGAGATCCGAGATGATTCCCCGCGCGACATCCTCGGCGATGGCAACCACGTCGGCGTCCCCCGCAAGCAGAGCATTGAAGCAGTCACTGGGGGTCAGAGGCTCCAGTCGCGTTACGTTCGGCGCGACGAGATCATGCTCTTCGAGCATGAAGTTGGAATAACCTGCCGGTCGGCAAAGCCTGCTTCCCAACAAGTCCGCGTGAGAAAGCGGCGTATCGAATTCGGTCGTCGTGTAGAAGCCAATGATCTGTTCGTAGATCGGTTCTGACCAAAGAAGGTTGTTGCACCGGAACTTGGAACCTTCGCCCAACTTTTCGGTCACGTCGCAATTGGGCCGGAACCAGGGAAAGCCAAAATCATAGGCGTTGTCGGTCAACAGCGGTTGCAGATGCGCGCCCCAGTCATTGATGAAATCGATCTGGTAGGCGTCCAGCGGCCGCACCTTGGACATGGCGGCGTTCACCACCTCTGTCATCATGCCCCCCTGCTCCTGTTCCTCATCCGAGAACGGGGCCCAGTCGCTAGCGGTCACGAACCGGATGCCGCCCTTCAACGGTGGCGGCAATGGTTCGGTCGTCGTTCCCCGGCGGATCGTTTCGGTGCTGGTGGTCGGTTCGGCCACCTCCTCGCCCAGGCAGGGGATCGTCAGAGGCTGCCCGATTTCGATCAGGCTGGGATTCGCGCCGATGATCTCTCGATTGATGCTGAAGATAAGGCGCCAGCCGTTATCGTTGCCGTAAGCCCGGCGCGATATCCGGTGAAGGGTATCGCCGCGCTGGACCGAGTAAACCTCGCCACAAACGATATCCTGCGCGGTCGCTGTCGCCGCGGATCCGCCGGCCACAATTGCCGCCAGGACCATAGTGGTGACTCGCATGTCGAACTCCGTTGCTGTCAGACACCAGAAAAGGGTCTGCCAGACGGTAGCGGCCCGACCGCCCCAGTCCTAGCGTCAATCAGCCCTCGGCCAGCGAGCGCACCCAGATCTGCACGATGACGTCATCGCCTGCTCCGCAGGGGCGCGCCAATGTGTCGGCCCCGGCGAGGGCGCGGAAACCGACTGTCAGACGCTCCTCCACCTCGGGATCACGTTCGAACAGCAGCAACAGCAGGTCCCGGGCGGCGTCCGACGCGTTTTCCCCAAAGCCTACGAACAGCAGTTCCTCGCCATCGGCCCGGCCCGAGCGCACGTAGTCGGCCAGAATGTCCAGTTCGAGCAAATCATCAGGGCCAAGTCGTTCGGCGCCGGGCCGCAGCCGGAAGGTCGAACTCAGCCGATGCGCCGGTTGCAGCTTGTCGTCGAAAGCGGCGTCGGTGGCAGTACCGCCATCCGGGGCAAGCGCTGGGCGGAAATCGACGTAGCCCGCCAATGACAGGATTTCCTGCCCGGCGGTGGTCTGCGCGAAATCCACCATTCCGCGCGCATGAACCGAAATATCGCCCGAAGCCTCGTAGGCGTAGACCGGACTGATCAACGGGTACTCGCCCGTTTTCACGGAAAACTCGGTCGGCAGGATCGGGCGGTTGCAGTTATCATTGATCGCCAGTGGTTTCAGCGCGCCGGTCGCGCTCAGGCCCGCAAATCCGATACTGTTGGGGAAGGTCGCGACCGCCGCATTGAGCCCCTCGACCGAATCGACAGCGATCACGTCGCTGCTCAAAGCTGCCTCGCGCGGGGCCAGAAGCAGCGCGTCGATGGCTTCCCGCACGTTCGCGCCCTCGTCACGGGTGAAGACACTGATGGGCAGGTCCGCGCCGCCAAGCTGCGACCAGTTCCGGACTTCGCCTGTCAGGATGGAAACCAGTTGATCGACGGAAAGCGTATCGACGCCTGCCTGCGTGCCGGTCGTCACGGCAATGGCGTCCAGCGCGAGGATACGTTCCAACCCCAGTCGTTGAAGGGCGCTACGGTCACCGCCGGCAATCGCTTTGGCCTCGGCATCGGTGGCTGGGCGGTGACTGAACACGAGGTTGGCGTCCCCGGCGGCCATTTCCGCAAAAGCAGTCGCCGTATCACGTTCGACCAGCTCCACATCGACCACCGATTCGCCTTCGAATGACAGCAGCTCGTACAAGGTATTGCCACTTGCCGACGTGCCGCGACTGATGTCAGTGTCGACACCAAGGCTGTAGGCATCCAGAAGTTCCGGTACCAGCAGGCGCTGAACCAATGCACCGCCCGCGACACGGAAGGCGGACGTGATCTCGTTCACATCCGGGCAGGCGTCGCCCACGCAGGAAACTTCGTCGGCAGGAAAGGTCAGCGTTCCAAGACTGCTACGCAACGTATACCCCGCACCGTTGAACGACAGCAGTTCGCCCCGGAAGTCGAACAAGCCGTTGGTCGTGACAAGCCGCACCTCGTCAGCAGAGGCCGAACCGGCCGTCGCCAGCCCAATCGCCATCAGCGCGAAAACGCTTCTCCCCATCCGCATGTACGCACTCCCCAGTATGATCGTCGGTCAGGCGCTCCGCTTCCAAAGCGGCCTCCAAGCATACGCCCGCAGTCATATCGCATTATTCGAATTCTACGGCGCCCTACTTGGCAAAACTTTGGCAACAAAGCGATAGCCTTGGGAATTCTCAACACAGCATTGGATACAGACATTAATTTTTGGTGGTTTCTGGGCATGAGCGCGGAACGGGCGAAACCTACCGCTGGGCGGCGTCTTGCGAATCCAATTCACCGAATAGTGGCCACACTCGGTTGCCGACACCGATTCGCCCCGGCCGAATGACCTCTGCCGTGACGCCGCCATGCCCCCGGACAGCTGCATATCCGCCATGGCCCAGCGCCTCCTCCATCCGCGAGCAGGGCGCGCAGGGTCCGGTTATTGACAGGATCGCCTCGCCCAATCTGATCTGGCGGCCGCGCAGCGCCAGCAGGTTCAGACCCGCGACGGCCAAATTGCGCCTCAGGTCGGGATAGGAGGCCCGGTCATTTGCTGAAAGGGCACGGATGACCGGCAGGTGCTCGGCCTGGACCAGCGTCACGGCCCGCTTTCCCGGTCGCGCACGATGATCGCCGGCCAGACCTTGCAGGTTCACTTCCGCCTCGCGCAAGGATTGCATTGGTTGCCGCCGACCGGGGCGGACGCCGATCCAGACCAGAAGTCCGGGCCGCGCGGCGCGCGACATCAACTCCTCAAGCGTCAGCACGAATCCCGCCTCCCCCCGCCCGACTGCAAGGCAACGCTTTCCAACACGGGCCAAAGCGGATAATCCGCGCGGGATGAGCACCAACCCGCCAGATCTGCGCCCCGACCTCGCTTCGGCCCGGCTGACCGAACCCGCCCCGCGCGAGGGCCAGCCCCGCATCGGCATGGTCAGCCTCGGCTGTCCCAAGGCGCTGGTCGACAGCGAGCGTATCCTGACACGGCTGCGCGCCGAGGGCTATGCCATCTCACCCGACTACTCGGGTGCGGAGGTGGTGATCGTGAACACCTGCGGGTTCCTCGACAGCGCCAAGGCCGAGTCGCTGGAAGCCATAGGCGAAGCGCTGAGCGAGAACGGTCGTGTCATCGTGACCGGCTGCCTGGGTGCCGAACCCGAATACATCACCGGAGCGCATCCGTCGGTTTTGGCCGTCACCGGCCCGCAGCAATACGAACAGGTGTTGGACGCCGTACACGCCGCCGTACCGCCGTCACCGGATCCGTTCATAGACCTGCTGCCCGCCCGTGGCGTCTCGCTGACGCCAAGGCATTACAGTTATCTGAAGATTTCGGAGGGCTGTAACCACAAGTGCAAGTTCTGCATCATCCCCGACATGCGCGGCCGCCTGGTCTCGCGCCCTGCGCACGCCGTGTTGCGCGAGGCCGAAAAACTGGTCGAGGCGGGGGTGAAGGAGCTGCTGGTCATCAGCCAGGACACATCGGCCTATGGCGTGGACCGAAAGCATGACACGCATCCGTGGAAAAGCGGCGAAGTACGCAGCCACATTACCGATCTGACCCGCGAACTGGGGAGCCTGGGGGCGTGGGTGCGTCTGCACTATGTCTATCCCTATCCGCACGTGCAGCAACTGATCCCGCTGATGGCAGACCCGGCGAACGGCGTGTTGCCCTACCTGGACATCCCCTTCCAGCACGCGCACCCCGACGTCCTGCAACGTATGGCCCGCCCGGCGAAAAGCGCCGACACCCTGGCCGAGATCGCCCGCTGGCGTGCGGATTGCCCGGACATCACTCTGCGCTCGACCTTCATCGTTGGCTATCCGGGCGAAACCGAGGACGAATTCCAGTACCTCCTGGACTGGATGCAGGAGGCGCGGCTGGATCGCGTCGGCTGCTTCCAGTACGAAAACGTCGACGGCGCGCGGTCGAACGACTTGCCGGACCACGTACCGGCCGAAGTCAAACAGGACCGCTGGAACCGGTTCATGGAGGTCGCTCAGGCGATCTCGGCCGAGAAGCTGGAGGCCAAGGTCGGCCAGCGCATGACGGTAATCGTCGACGAGGTCGATGACGAGGCCGCGACCTGCCGCACCAGCGCCGATGCTCCCGAGATCGACGGCAACCTGTTCATCGACGAAGGGTTCGAGGGCCTCGCCCCCGGCGCCATGGTCGAGGTCGAGGTGGACGAGGCCGGCGACTACGATCTTTGGGGACGGCTGATCCGCCCCGTCGCCTAGCGCCCGACTGAATTACGGACCGTCTGCATCCGCTGTGCATTCGGCGGGTGCGAACCGAGGAAACGGTTCCCGGGATCCGGGATGCGAGTAAAATACTCGGCCCCCCGGACAGGGTCGTACCCGGCTTTCAGCGCAATGCGCGCCCCCAGGGAATCCGCCTGCAACTCGAAATCCTTCGAGAACTGGCGCGATCCGACAAAACCGCCGAATTGGCTTGCTGTATCGACCACCGAGGACTGCGCGCCAGCCACGGTCGCAAGGATTGCGCCGATCGCGGCCCCCGCACTGGCCGTAGCCTGGGCCCGGGGAATGTGTCCGCGAATATGGTGCGCGGCCTCGTGCCCCATAATGAACGCCAGTTCATCGGCATTCCGGGCGTCCACGATCAGAGGCAGTGTAAAGATCAGCAACGGCCGCCCATTCTCTAGCGTCTGGTACGCGTTGGGCGGCGCGTTGCGAGACGTGTCCACGATGATCTTGAAATCGCAGGGCAACCGCGCATCGCGCGAACGACAGGTAGACTCGGCCACCGGTTCCACCCGGCTGACCACGCCCGAAAATACGTCCAGCTTGCGCTGAACTTCG
>JBFHFG010000236.1:0-5508 GCA_041583815.1 Halovulum sp. | reverse complement strand
TGCGCCGCGCCCTGGTGGACGCGGTGCTGGAACTGGTTGTCGAGAAGGGCCCCTACGGCTTCACCGTTGCCGAGGCGGCCCGCCGCGCGGGCGTGAGCCCCGGCGCCCCCTACAGGCATTTCAAGAACCGCGAAGAGATCATCGAGGAAGCCGCCCGCGAAGGCTTCGAGATGTTCGCCGACCTGATGGAACATGCCTACGCCACCGCCCCCGGCTCGGCGCTATCGGGATTCGAGGCGACCGGCCGCGCCTACCTGGCGTTCGCGCGCAAGTTCCCCGGCTATTACATCACCATGTTCGAAAGCGGGGTCAGCATCGCCGCCAACACGGCGCTGAAAATGGCGGCGGACCGGGCGTTCACGGTTATGACGCGCGCTGCCGAACAGCTGGTCAAGCGGATGCCGCGGGACAAGCGCCCGCCAGCGACGATGATCAGCCATCATATCTGGGCCATGTCCCACGGCGTGGTCGAACTGTTCGCCCGCAGCCAGCCCGGCACCAAGACGCCCTTCCCCGCCGAGGACCTGTTGGAATCCGGCGTCGGCATCTACCTGCGGGGCCTGGGCCTGGTCGACCCCGACGACTAGACCGGGCGACGAGACCGAACGGCCAATCCGGCGCGCTCAGCGTGCGGGGATCAGGAATTGCTGCGTCTTCGCTGGGGGCGCCTCGAGCACGTTACGCACTTCCAGCACCGACTGCAGGTTCCGCGTCGGATCGTTGTCGACGATCACCACGCCCCGGTTCACCAGGTTCTCGTTGCGTACGAACGCTGCTTCGCCGGTGCGGGGCGTCACCCGCACCTCGCAGGGCAGTTCGATCGCCAGGTCGTATTCCATCCGGCAGAATGTCTCCGTCGCAAGCAGCCAGCCCAGGGTATAGCCGCGTTCGCGGATATCCAGGCTGAACGGGATCAGGTTCTGCGCCACGTGGTTCCGCACCCGGTCCCGCGCGGGCAGGATCCGGGCCGAGCGGGCGTTGTTGAATGCACGCAATGGCGACATCACTTCGCCAAGTCCGTATGCGCGGACCGGCTCGACCGGTTCGGACAGGTCGAAGGACAGGACGACGAATTCGACGCCCAGTTCCGACTCAAGCGGCTTCAGAACGTCCAGAAGGTCCGCAAGCGTGTCCAGCCCCGAGTTCTCATAATAGCCGCCATCGACGAACCGCGCCTTGTGCCGCGGGGCATCGGGCGCGCCGTCGCAATACTCGCGCCGCGTACGCTGGCCCGTGCACTTTGGCAGCCGCACCGCGCCCGCCGGCGAGATCAGCGGAAACCGTGCGCTGAGCAGCATCGCCGTGGCGATCGAGGGCACCTCGCATTGCCCGTCGCCTGCGCGGCAACCCATCATCTGCGCAAAGGTGACCGCCCGCCCCGAGGGAAAGGCCGTCAGCGGGCTGGACGCGATCATCCGCGTTCCGGTCGAAACGTCGGTGGTGTTGAGGAACAGCATCGGCGCATCGCCCTCCGGGCGCCAGTGGTCGAGGATCGTGGTGTCCAGCCCCTCCCCCGTCGGTTCGATCCCCTCGTTCTCCAGCGCGCCTGCGAAGGCGGCGGCAAAGCTGCGCTCGGCCACGCGGGCGCGATCGGCCACGCCGACAGGCCAGAACGAGAACCGCGCCAGCATGTCGGGAAACAGCAGCGCGGTGCCCATCGGCGAGAGGAAATCCTGGCGCAAGGCATCCCGCACGACGCGGACATTGCTGCCGGGCGGTACGGGCGCGGCTGCCGTGGGCCGGCCGCAGCGGCCATCCGGTGCGGCCGCCAGCACGCCGCGTTCACGCACAAGGCTGGCGAAGACCCCCGTGCCAACCGCCCCGCCCGACACCCCGCTAAGGGCGAACACGCGCGCGGCGAAACCGGGGTTCAGATCCTGCAGGTCGGCCAGCAGCACGGCGGACTGGTAGGCGGCGTACAGGCCACCGCCCTGCGCCGCGACCATGTAGATCTGGTAGGGTTCGGCCGGGACTGCCGCGTCCACCGGCGGCTGGTAGCCCGGCCTGCAGGCCAGCCAGGCCCGGAACAGGCGCTCCAGCTGTTCGCCCCCTTCGGCATTGGTTGCCTGCCGCCCGGCAGGGGCCTGAACATGCGCAGGCACCCGCGTCTCGGTCAGCCGGATCTCGTGGTTGTCGTTCCAGTCCAGCGCCGAGACCAGCGCGACCCAGCCCAGCAGCAATAGGGTGACCGGGGTGCCCGTCTCGTCCTCGATCCAGCCGATGGTGTTGGCCACTGCCGCCAGGGCGGCGGCGAACAGCACCAGCACCGGCAAGGGGCCGACGGTCTGGCCGAACCAGCCCGGCAGGAACACCGCCACCAACCCGATCACCGCAATGGCAAGGCCGTAAAGCACGGCGGCCCGCCGTCCGTCGCCCACCCGCGCCAGCCGATCCAGCGCGACCGCGATAAGCGCACAGATCGCCGCCAGCACCAGCAGCAAGCGATAGACCAGGACGTAGTCCGCATGCGTACCAGGCGCGAGCGCGAAGCGCCCGATGGTTACCAGGAACGCCAGCAGCGGCAGATAGCAGATCAAAGTGATCAGCCGCCCCGGCGCAGGCACCGGTCGCACGGCGAAGGCGCATCTGGCGCGCGCCAGCGTCGTCAGCCAGACCGGCAGCAGCGCGATCACCAGCGCAGGCCACGTCGTGCGCGTCAGCTCCTCAAGCGTGAAGCTTGGAAACAGCACTTCGCGCAGCGAGCCGGTGTCGAAGTTCTCGGGGTCGCCTGCCTCGAACACCTGCGCCATGCGCAGGGCGATGAACTCGGCGTTGACGATCATCGTCTCGCGAAGCTGCCCGGTGGCGATCAGGGCCAGCGTGACCACGAGCGCGATCGAAACCTGCGCGCGATAGACATACAGCCGGTGAAACAGCGGACGCAGGCGCCCCCAGTTCTGGCGCACCCATTCCAAGGTCTGTCGCATCGGCTGTCCCCCCAAACGGCGATTGCAAACCCATCCTGCCAGCCCACGCACGGCTTTGCAGTTTTTTTACTCACACCCCTTGAAGGCGCGGCACGGCTCACCGATCTATGTAAATGTAAGACACATTTACATTGGAGAGATCAGCAATGCACGCAATCTCACGGTTCTTCCGCGAAGCCGAGGCCTGGCTTGACGCCCGCGGCAAGGGCGCCTGGATCGCAACCATGGTCGTCGCCTTCATCCTGTTCTGGCCGCTAGGCCTGGCCCTTCTCATCTACATGATCTGGAGCAATCGCATGTCCTGTTCTGCCCGCAAATGGTCCCCGACCGGCACCCGTTTCCGCCCCTCTGGGAACACCGCGTTCGACGCCTATCGCGACGCGACGCTGAAGCGGCTTGAGGACGAGCAGTCCGCGTTCACGGATTTCCTGGACCGCCTGCGCAAGGCCAAGGACCAGGCCGAGTTCGACCAGTTCATGGATGACCGCGCCCGTCGCAGTCGCAACCACCCGACCGAGGACGAGACCGACGCGCCGGATACCGGCAACGCGCAACCGGCCTGAGGCCGAAGCACGCGCTGGCCGCCCCCTTGACCGGGGGCGCGCCCCCGACCACGTTTTCAGTACGAGACCCGCATCATGGACCACACCGGACGAATGCATCCGCTTTTCGATCTACCCCACCCCGAGTACGACGCGCAGTTCTACGAGGGGGTCCCGGTCAAGCGCCTGGTCGCCTGGCTGATCGATTTCGTGGCCATCATGTTGGCAACGGTGGTGTCGACGCTTGCGATAGGCCTGCTTACGCTGGGGCTGGGCTTTGCCCTGTTTCCGGCGATCCTTTTCCTCGTGACCTTCCTCTATCGCTGGCTGACCATTTCCGGCGCGTCGGCGACGCCGGGGATGATGCTGATGGGGATCGAGCTGCGCAGCTCGGACGGGCATCGCCTGACACCGATGATCGCCGCGTTCCATACCGGAATATTCATGTTCCTGATGGCCACGCTCGTGGGGTGGATTGCCACGGCGGTATCGATTTGGGTGACACGGTACAACCAGGGTCTGCCCGACCTGCTGTTGGGAACAACGGCGATCAACCGACCGTTGAACTAGGCGCAGCGATTTGTGATTGCCTGAGATCGCGGCATGCTGCTAGCGTTTCAGGACGCGGACGGGGAACTCACACATGCGTCACAGCCTGCCACAGTCGCCACAGTTCTATGTGACGGCACCTCAACCCTGCCCCTACCTGGCTGGCCGGGTCGAGCGAAAGCTGTTCACGGCCCTCCAAGGTGCGAACGCCGACAAGTTGAATGACGTGCTGTCGCGCCAAGGCTTCCGCCGATCGCAGAACGTGCTGTACCGCCCGTCCTGCGCCGACTGCGCCGCCTGTCTTTCGGCGCGGATCGTCGTCGACGGGTTCCGCCCCAACCGCAGCAAGCGCCGCGTGCTGAAACGCAACGCGAACGTCACGCGCGAGGCCACCACGCCCTGGGCAAGCGAGGATCAGTACGCCCTTTTCCGCAAGTACCTTGCCAGTCGGCATTCCGACGGGGGCATGGCCGACATGGACGTGTACGAGTATGCCGCCATGGTCGAGGAGACTCCGGTCCGCTCGCGCATCGTGGAATATTACGAGGAAGACGAATTCGGTCGACGACTGGTGGCGGTGTGCCTGACCGATCTGTTGTCTGACGGGCTGTCGATGGTCTATTCCTTCTTCGACCCGGACCTGGCGGACCGGTCGCTGGGGACCTACGTGATTCTGGACCATATCCAGATCGCACGGGCGGCGAACCTGCCCTATGTCTACCTGGGCTACTGGGTGCCGGGGTCGCGCAAGATGGACTACAAGGCCAAGTTCAAGCCTTTGGAAATCTATCGCGGCGGTCGCTGGCGCGACCTGGACGAGGCGACCGAGGCGCGGATGAACACGCATCCGCTGGAAAACGATCCCATCGCCGAACAGGTCGCGGCCATCTACCTGCCCGAGGACGACGCCGGCTGAACCGCGCCGCCCTGCAAGCCGATCTCGCCGTCATGCCTGCGCGGGTTTCGGTGCCATGAGCAGGCTGCGCATCAGGTCCGGCAGGTTGTGCGGACCGGGGCGAACCGCCTCGCCCTTCGGGGGCGGTGCCGGATCGTCGGCGGCATAAGGCAGGCCGAAGCGTTCCGACAGCATCCGGCGATCCTCTGCATAGAAGCCGTGGATGCGGCGGATCTGGTCGGCATCGAAGATATCGGCGGCCGGGGCCACCGCGCGGCACTTCCGGTCCAGGTCATAGGCGTTGTGGATCAGCGTGTGCACGTCGACATCCTGCCCGCCGCCATTGCGGAAATGATCCAGCATCACCATGGACATCCGCGCGCTGAGCGAGACGTTCTGGTGCTTGCGCACCTCGGCCGTCAGCGGTGCATCCGCCAGCCGCGCGACCAGATCACCCGGTAGGTCCAGCGCGGCGTAATCCAGAACCTCCACCCGGCAGCCGGTCTGCGCGATCGTGTCCAGGATCGGCGCATAGCGCAGACGTTCGCGATGCTCGCGGAAATAGTCCATCGGGGCCAGGATCGTCACGCCGCGC
>JBFHFG010000235.1:0-5519 GCA_041583815.1 Halovulum sp. | reverse complement strand
GAGGTCCCATTTCTCGAACACGGCGCGGGCTTCGGCTTCCTTTTCGGGATGCAGCACCATCAGCATCCGCTCCTGGCTTTCCGAGAGCATCATCTCGTAAGCCGTCATGTGGGTCTCGCGCTGCGGCACCTGGTCGAGCACCAGCTGGATGCCGAGCCCGCCCTTGTCGCCCATCTCGACCGCCGAGCAGGTGAGGCCCGCCGCGCCCATGTCCTGGATCGAGATCACGGCGCCGGTCTGCATCAGCTCCATGCAGGCTTCCATCAGGCGCTTTTCGGTGAACGGGTCACCGACCTGCACCGTGGGACGCTTTTCCTCGATCGTGTCGTCGAACTCGGCCGAGGCCATGGTCGCACCGCCGACGCCGTCGCGGCCGGTTTTCGCACCAAGATAGACGACGGGCATGCCGACACCGCTGGCCGCGGAATAGAAAATGCCGTCCGCCCGCGCGATCCCGGCGGCGAAGGCGTTCACAAGACAGTTGCCGTTATAGGCCGGGTCGAACCGCAACTCGCCGCCCACGGTCGGCACGCCGAAGCAGTTGCCATAGCCGCCGACACCCGCGACCACGCCCGCCAGCAGGCTGGGGGTCTTGGGGTGGTCCGGCTCGCCGAAGCTCAGCGCGTTCATGGCGGCGACGGGCCGTGCACCCATGGTGAACACGTCGCGCAGGATGCCGCCGACGCCGGTCGCCGCGCCCTGGTAGGGTTCGATGTATGACGGGTGGTTGTGGCTCTCCATCTTGAAGACCACCGCCTGGCCGTCGCCGATATCCACCACGCCCGCGTTCTCGCCCGGTCCGCAGATCACCTGCGGCCCCTCGGTCGGCAGGGTGCGCAGCCATTTCTTCGAGGACTTGTAGGAACAATGCTCGTTCCACATGGCCGAGAAGATGCCCAGCTCGGTCAGGTTCGGGTCGCGACCCAGCAGCGACTGAATCCGCTCAAGTTCCTCGGTCGAAAGGCCATGGGCCTTGGCAAGCTCTTGCAGGGTGTCGTGATCGCTCATGGACCGGGTCCTCGTTTGCTCGGCGTTTGCTCGGCCGCGCGCACGCGCGCGTCTCATCCCGTGATCGGGTGGTCTATTAGGGCAGACGGGGGAAAAGGGGAAGGGGCGAGCTGTGACCGGCGCGCGTGAATCGAAGCAGTTCGATCCTGTACCGCCGGGGCGGGAACCGCCATTTGGCGCGGTCTCCGACCGGTTGTGCAAAAAAAAGGCCGAGCACTAAGCTCGGCCCAAGTCCAACAGGGAGGTGAGAACGCTAGCGCGTCCTCGAGGGGTGATATAGCGACGGTACCCGCAACCGACAAGGTTTGGGGTGTCCCGTATCGCGCATACCCGCCATATAGTTTGCGCATAGCTGCAATTTGGTCACACGAATTTCGTCGCCGGCTCGGGCGGAATTTCCAGGATATTCGCGTGGCGTTTCTTGAACGCATTGATCTCGTCGATCATGAAATCACGGAAGGCCGCAACGCGTTTCGATTGGCGCAATTCCTCGGGATAGGCGAGGTAGACCGGGATGGACTTGCTCATCTCGGTCGGCAGCACGTTGACCAGCTGCGGGAAGTCGGCGGCCACATAATGCGGCAGCGATCCGATCCCCAGACCGTTCAGCACCGTCTGCAGGATGCCGAAATAGTTGTTCACCGTCAGCCTGCTTTCGTGTTCGGCCAGAAGATAGGGTTGCAACCAGGTCAGCCCGGCACTGACCTGACGGCTGGTCGGGCTTTGGGTGATGATCCGGTGCTGGGCCAGGTCGTCCTTGGTCTTGGGCTCTCCGTGGAAGGTGATGTAGTCGGTCGAGGCGTAGAACTTCATCACAACGTCCATCAGACGCCGCCGGATCAGGTCGGCCTGGCTGGGCTCTTTCATGCGGATCGCCACGTCGGCCTCGCGCATGGGCAGGTCCAGCACCCGCTCTTCCAGGATCAGGTCGATCTTCAGGTTGGGATAGCGCTCGTACAGGCGGCCGAGCCGGGGCGCCAGCCACATGGTGCCGAATCCGGTGGTCGTGGTCACGCGCAGCTCGCCGTAGATCGCGTCGGAGCTGTCGCGAATCCGCGCGGTCGCGGTTTCCAGCCGCTTGCGCATCGACTTGGTGGCGTCGAACAGCAGTTCGCCCTGTTCCGTTAGAATCAAGCCGCGCGCGTGCCGGTGGAACAACGTGACGTTCAGGCTTTCCTCAAGCGCGCGGATCTGCCGCGACACCGCCGACTGGCTCAGGTGCAACGCCTCGCCCGCGTGGGTCAGGGACCCCGCGTCGGCAACGGCGTGAAAAATCCTGAGCTTGTCCCAGTCCATCGGACCCTCCTGCTGGTTTCTTGTCCCGTGGGCGGT
Organism: Halovulum sp.; assembly: GCA_041583815.1. GTDB lineage: Bacteria > Pseudomonadota > Alphaproteobacteria > Rhodobacterales > Rhodobacteraceae > Halovulum. The sequence goes on along the minus strand of JBFHFG010000235.1, from coordinate 3,179 downwards.
GTCAGGAACATGCGTGCGCGACGCCCAAGAAGTGCGCATATTGCCAGACGGGGCCCCAATTGAAAGGTTTCTTTCTTTTCGCGGTTTCAGTGCCCGTGCTCACGTGAAATCGCTTTCCGGTAATCGCGCGACGCCCCTATGATCCTTGAAAAAGGGAGGGTGCGCATGAGCTTGCAGACGGTTTCCCTGAAGGACCGTTTCGACCTTTCGAAACGCCACGTGCTGCTGAGCGGCATCCAGGCGCTGGCCCGGTTGCCGCTGATGCAGAAGGCCCGCGATACCGCAGCCGGTCACCACACCGCAGGATACGTGACCGGCTATCGCGGCTCGCCGCTGGGCGGGGTGGACCTGGCGATGATGCAGGCCGCAAAGCCACTGGCCGAGGCCGAGGTCGTCTTCAATCCGGGTCTGAACGAGGATCTTGCCGCAACCGCGCTCTGGGGCGCGCAACAGGCCGAGCTTCGGGGCGAGGGCGCCTATGACGGCGTGTTCGGCATGTGGTACGGCAAGGGCCCCGGCGTGGACCGCTGCGGCGACGTGTTCCGCCATGCCAACATGGCCGGGACGTCGCCGCTGGGCGGTGTGCTGGTCTGCATGGGCGACGACCACACCGGCGAAAGCTCGACGGTGCTGCACCATTCCGAATTCGCACTGGTTGACGCGCTGATGCCCATCCTAAGCCCCGCCGGCGTGCAGGAGGTGCTGGACTACGGGCTGCTCGGCTGGGAGCTCAGCCGCTATTCCGGCTGCTGGGTCGGGTTGAAATGCGTCAAGGACACGATCGAGGTCAGCCAGGTCGTCGACGGCGACCCACACCGGCTGAACATCATCCATCCCGTGGATTTCGACCTTCCCGAGGATGGCTTGAACATCCGCCTGGGCGACACCCCGCCCGCGCAGGAAGCACGGCTGCACGATTACAAGAGGTTCGCCGCCGAAGCCTTTGGGCGCGCAAACAAAATCGACAAGAGGATGCACGGGCAGGCGGGCGCGCGCATCGGCATCGTATCGTCCGGCAAGGCTTGGCTTGATACCGTTCACGCGCTGGAACTTCTGGGCATCGACGAGGGTCGCGCCCGTGCGCTGGGGATTACCACCTACAAGGTCGGAATGGTCTGGCCGCTGGACGAACGCAGCTTCAAGGAATGGGCCGAAGGCCTAGACCTGATCATCGTCGTCGAGGAGAAGCGCAAGCTGATCGAGGTCCAGATCAAGGAGTCCATCTTCAACGACCGCCGGGGCCGCCGGGTGATCGGCTGGAAAACCGAGGCGGGCGAGGTGGTGTTCACCGTCAAGGGGGCGCTGGACCCGGTGATGGTCGGGCGCAAGCTGGGTGGCCTGCTGGCCGCCGAGGGCATCGACGACCCCGACATTGCCGCCCGCAAGGCCCGGCTGGACGAAGCTGCCGCCGCCGACAATGCCCCGGATATCGCCGCGCGCCTGCCCTGGTTCTGCGCCGGCTGTCCGCACAACACCTCGACCCGTCTGCCCGAGGGCGAACGCGCCTATGCCGGGATCGGCTGCCACTATATGGTGCAGTGGATGGACCGCGAGACGACCGGCTTCACCCACATGGGGGGCGAAGGCGTGAACTGGGTCGGCGAAGCGCCGTTCTCGAAAAGAAAGCATGTTTTCCAGAACCTTGGAGACGGAACCTACAGCCATTCCGGCGTGCAGGCCGTGCGCGCGGCGCTGGCTGCGGGCACCAACATCACCTTCAAGATCCTCTACAACGATGCCGTCGCCATGACCGGCGGCCAGCATGTCGAGGGCAATCTGACGCCGCAGCAGATCGCCCGCGAACTGCTGGCGATGGGTGTTAGGAAAATCGTCGGAGTCTATGATCCGAAAGAGGAATTGGATCATCGCGCCTTCCCGTCCTCGGTTCCCCTGCGGCCCCGGGACGAGTTGATGGCCGTGCAGCGCGAACTGGCCGAAGTCGACGGTGTCAGCGCCATCATCTACATCCAGACCTGCGCGGCCGAAAAACGCCGCCGCCGCAAACGCGGCCGGTTCCCCGATCCCGACACCCGCGTTTTCATCAACCCCGATGTCTGCGAAGGCTGTGGCGATTGCGGCGTGCAGTCGAACTGCGTCGCCATCCTTCCCGACGAAACCCCGTTCGGACGCAAACGCCGCATCGACCAGTCCGCCTGCAACAAGGATTACAGCTGCCTCAACGGGTTCTGTCCCAGCTTTGTCACGCTCGAAGGGGCCGAGGTCCGCAAGGCCGAGGCCAAGTCGCTGGCGATGCCGGATCTGCCCACGCCCGCCATCCCGGCGATCCGGGGCACCTATAATATCGTCATCACCGGGGTCGGCGGCACGGGTGTCGTGACCGTGGGCGCATTGCTGGGCATGGCCGCCCACCTGGAAGGCAAAGGCTCTGGCGTGATGGAGATGGCGGGCCTTGCGCAGAAGGGTGGCGCCGTCCACATCCATTGCCGTATCGCGGAAAACCCTGGCAATATCAATGCGATCCGCGTCGCAACGGCCGAGGCGGATGCACTGATCGGCTGCGACATGGTCGTTGCGGCAGGCTCCAAGACGCTTGGTCTGCTATCGCGCGGGCGGACGCGCGCAGTTCTCAACACGCACGAGACAATGACCGGCGCGTTTACCCGTGATCCCGGCTTCCGTCTGCCCAGCGACCGCCTGGGCCTCAGCCTTCGCTCGCGACTGGGCGACGAGGCGCTGACCGCGCTCGATGCCACGGAGCTGGCTGCCGAGGTCCTGGGCGATGCGATCTATGCCAACATGCTGATGCTGGGCATGGCCTGGCAGGCGGGGATGGTCCCCCTGTCCGAGGATGCGATCCTGCGCGCGGTCGAAATCAACGGCGCGGCGGTCGAGGGCAACAAGACCGCCTTCGCACTGGGCCGTTGGGCGGTGGTCGACCCGGCGCGGGTGACGGGCATGCTGCGCCACGCCACCGCGCCGGAACCGGAAAGCCTGTCCCAGGTGATCGCGCGGCGCGAGGCGCACTTGGCCCGCTATCAGAATGCCCGGCTGGCACGGAAGTACCGCGCCCTGGTCGACCGCGCGGCTGCGCGGGACCCGGAATTTGCCGAGGCAGTGGCAAAAGGTTACCACAAGCTTTTGAGTTACAAGGATGAATACGAGGTCGCGCGCCTGCATCGCGAGACCTTGCAGGCGGCCATCGACCAGGAATTCACCGG
>JBFHFG010000234.1:0-5523 GCA_041583815.1 Halovulum sp. | reverse complement strand
CGATGGAGAGCGTCGAGTCCTCCATGGAGGAAGCGGCTCACGATTTCCCAGCCGGCATCACGTGGAGCGTCGCGTTTGAAACAACTTCGTTCGTGAGTGATTCTGTCGAGAAGGTGATTCATACACTGTTCGAGGCGATCGTGCTGGTGTTCCTGGTGATGCTGCTGTTCCTGCAGAACCTGCGCGCCACGCTGATCCCGACCCTGGCGGTGCCGGTGGTTCTGCTGGGCACGTTCGGAATCATGGCGTTGTTCGGATTCTCGATCAACACGCTGACCATGCTGGCGATGGTCCTGGCGATCGGCCTGCTGGTCGACGACGCCATCGTCGTGGTCGAAAACGTCGAGCGGATCATGGAGGAGGAGGGCCTCGACCCGCGCGAAGCGACCCGCAAATCCATGGGCCAGATCACCGGGGCGCTGGTTGGCATCGCGCTGGTGCTGTCGGCGGTGTTCATCCCGATGGCGTTCTTCGGCGGCTCGACCGGGGTGATCTACCAGCAATTCTCGATCACCATCGTTTCGGCGATGATGCTGTCGGTGGTCGTCGCCCTGACCCTGACGCCGGCGCTGTGCGCCACGCTGCTGCGCAAGCCCGAGCATGGTGCGAAATCGCGCGGCGTCTACGGCCTGTTCAACCGCGGGTTCGATGCGCTGGTCAGCGGCTATGGCAAGACCGTGGGCTGGGTGATCCGTCGCCCGCTGCGCGTCGGTATCATCTATCTGATGATCGGTGGGCTGATGGTGGCGCTGTTCGCGCGCACGCCCACCGGATTCCTGCCTGACGAGGACCAGGGCATCCTGTTCACCCTCGTGCAGGGGCCGACCGGGTCGACCGCCGGGGCAACCGGTGGTGTGATGGACCGGGTCGCGGACCACTTCCTTGAAGGCGAAAGCGAGCTTGTGAAGTCGGTGTTTACCGTCAGCGGGTTCAGCTTTGCCGGGCAGGGGCAGAACATGGGTCTTGCCTTTGTCAGCCTAAAGGACTGGTCCGAGCGCGAGGCGCCAAACGAAAGCGCAGGCGCCGTCGCGGGGCGCGCCTTCGGGTCGTTCATGCAGATCCAGGAGGCGATGGTCTTTCCGATCGTGCCGCCGTCGGTGATCGAACTGGGTAACGTCAGCGGCTTCGACTTCTACTTGCAGGCCCGGAACGGCCAGACCCACGAGCAGTTGATCGAAGCCCGCAACCAGCTGATCGGCATGGCGACGCAAAGCCCCAACATTGCCTCGGTCCGGCCGAACGGGCTGGAGGATGCGGCGCAGTTCAAATTGGACGTGGATTGGCGCGCTGCGGGGGCGATGGGCCTTTCGGCGACAGATGTCGGCGACCTGCTGTCCACCGCCTGGGCGGGGCGCTATGTGAACGATTTCACCGATCGCGGCCGCATCAAGCGGGTCTACGTGCAGGGTGATGCGCCCTATCGCATGGTCCCCGAGGACATCGAGAAATGGCGGGTGCGCAACGCGTCCGGCGGGCTGGTTCCGTTCTCGAACTTCGCGACCGGCAGCTGGGAGTTCGGCCCGCAGGGCCTGTATCGCTACAACGGTGTCGCGGCGGTGCAATTGCAGGGCAGCCCCGCGCCCGGCGTGACCACCGGCGAGGCGATGGCCGAGATCGAGGCGCTGGCGGCGCAACTGCCGCCGGGGTTCCAGGTGGCCTGGACCGGCCTGTCGCTGGAGGAGCAGGAGGCCGGAAATCAGGCCGGGTTCCTGTATGCCTTGTCGCTGGTCGCGGTGTTCCTGTGCCTGGCCGCGCTGTACGAAAGCTGGTCGATCCCGTTCGCGGTGATGCTGGCAATGCCGATCGGCGTCGCGGGCGCGCTGTCTGCGGCCTGGCTGGGTGGGTTCGAGAACGGCGTCTATTTCCAGGTGGCGCTGCTGACCGTGATCGGCCTGACCGGCAAGAACGCGATCCTGATCGTCGAGTTCGCCCGCGAGCGGATCGAGGCCGGTGAACCGCTGTTCAGCGGCGTCATGCATGCCTCGCGGCAACGTTTCCGGCCGATCCTGATGACCTCGATGGCGTTCTCGCTGGGGGTTCTGCCGCTGGTTCTGTCGACCGGTGCGGGGTCCGGCGGGCGGACCGCGATCGGCTCGGGCGTGCTGGGCGGGACGCTGGCGGCCACCGTGCTGGGGGTGATCTTTGTCCCGGTGTTCTTCGTGGTGGTCTACCGGCTGTTCAACGGTTGGCGGAAGACCCGGCCGGTGCGCGGCGAGACCGTCGAGGCGGCCGGGTAAGGCCGCCCCGCGCGGGCGGGGTCGTCAGGCGGCGCTGGCGCAGCCGCCGGACTGGGGCAGCCGCAGGATGCCCATCCCGGTCCGGTCGTTCCAGCCCGAGCCGTGCGGGCGGTCCGCCTCGGCCTTCAGCGTGTCGAACAGTTGGCGCGGTGTGCTGGAATGGTCGGTGGTGCGCAGCGAGGCCAGCACCCCGGCCATGACGCCGCACGCGGCCGAGGTGCCGTTCGATACTTGTGCCGGATCCGCATCCTCGGCGAACCACGAAGGCACGCACAGGTCCGGCTTGCCCGCGTTGGGGCGCCCGTATTTCAGCGCCTGGGGGCCGTCGCCCTGCGAGGAGGCACCGACCCAGTTACCGGTGGTGTCGCAGGCGCCGACCGTCAGCACGTTGCTCAGAGCGTTCGAGCCGCGGATCGAGCGTTCCGGCCCGCGATCGTAGATCCCGGTGAACTGCGCCGGATCGAATTCGCCGTAGTTTCCAGCGGCGAAGACGATGTCGAAGAAGTTGCCCATAAGCTGCATCAGGATGTTCAGCGGATGCTCGGGCCCGTTCGAATAGTGCTTCGCCGGGGGTACGGGGGTGTCCCATTCCTCGATCGTGTCGGCCACGGACCAGGCGTTCACCAGAATCCAGGGCTGGTTCCGCCACGGCCCTTTCAGCCGCGCCTTCAGGATGCCGATGTACAGTTCATAGACATCGTCGGTGAATGCCTCGATGTCGCTGACGCGGTGCGGCAGGATCGGTGCGTCGAAGATACGGGCGCGCGGCGCGATGCGCAGGATGTTGCGCGCAATCATGTTGGCGTGCCAGTTGGGCGCCGGGTGAAACGGATCGACGAACTGCCCCGGCAGCGGGCGGCGCCGGTCGCGATCGATGAACCCGCCCGCGAAATCGACCGTCGGCAGGATCGAGCGCAGGTAGTCGATGTTGAACCCTTCGTCGACGATGACGACGTTCACGTCGTGCCCGTCCTTGTCCGTGGGCGCGTCGAACGGTGGCCAGCCGGACACCCAGTCGGCGCCGATCAGCCGCATCGCCTGGGTCGCGGTGCCCAGCGCAGGTGCGCCGTTCTTGCCGGCGGTCCAGTAGCTGGCGGCCCGGACATAGGCGACCGGCGCGATCTTCTGGTCCACCCCGACCGAGGCTTTTTCCTCGTCAGTGAGGTTGTCATACCCGACGTGGATGGACAGTTCCTCCTCGGGCGGGGGGCTGTCGGTCGCGGCTTGTTTCGTCGCAACCTTGCCGGTTGCGCGGGGGTCGGCCTCGCTGATGACCTCGGTCATCAGGCAGGCCTTGGCGACGAGGCGCGAGCGCACCTCCTCGGTGTCGCCTTTCTCGGGCAGGAATCCCCAGGTGGGTGCGAAGGCGGCAATCTCATCCGTGCTGGTCTTCTCGGTCACCGGCTCGGCCTTCGCGATGCCCTTACAGAAGCTCAGCGCCTCTTCGGTGGAACCGGATTTCTCCAGATCGAAGAACTGATCCAGATTCTTGTCTTCCCGGATCCGCTTTCGCAGAATCGCACGCGCCTTGGCCATTCAAGCCCCCAATCAATTCACCTTGAAACTAACCCTTGAGCAGTGTGGCGCGGTGTGCGCAAAACCACAACGTTAACATTTTCCTACTTGAAACCATTTCTGCTGACATATGCGCCCCGGATGCCTATGGTGAACGCCTCGGTTAGTTGGGGAACCCGAGAGGAATTGGGGAATATGGACGTCGCGATCGCGAGTCATCACAACGCGCGCCAGTTGCTGTGCGTCGTATTTGCGGATGTTGCGGGCTATTCCGCCCTGACGTCCCGCGACGAAAGCGGCACTCACAACATGCTGCGCCGTTTCATTGCAGACATCATCGAGCCCGAAACCCAGCGTTTCGGTGGCAGTATTGTGCGCACTCTGGGCGACGGGATCCTGCTGAGCTTTCTCAGCGCCTCGGCCGCGGTGGAGTGGAGCCTGAGCGTACAGAGCCGCGTGGTGGATGGCCGCACCGGCAAGACCGCCCGTTTCCCGGGCCTGTCGATCCGTGTCGCGGTGCACATCTGCGAGGTCATCCGCGACGGCGACGACATCTATGGGGATGGCGTCAACGTCACCAAGCGGTTGCAGGAAAGCATCGCGCCCGACGGGATCATCATTTCGGAAGAACTGTACCACGCCACGCGGCAGTCGCTGAAGTGGGAAGTGCGCAACCTGGGCTACCTGACGCTGAAGAACATCAGCGACCCGATCCGTGCCTACGAGGTGCTGCGCCCGGACAGCGAAGACAATCACGGGCTGAAGCGGACCCGGCAGGAATTGCCGTCGATCGCGGTGCTGCCGATGCAGAACCTGGGGATCGACGAAGAGTTCAAGTATTTCGCCGACGGCGTCGTCGAGGACATTATCGTCTCGCTGTCGTCGCTGAAAGAACTGCTGGTGATTTCGCGCGCGTCGACACTTGCGTTCGGGCCGGGCACGACCGACCCGCGTGAAGTCGGGCGCGTTCTGGACGTGCGCTATGTGCTGATGGGCACGTTGCGTCGTTCGGCGACCAAGATCCGGCTGTCGGTGTCGCTGGCCGATACTTCAACCGGCGAGGTCATATTCTCGGATCGCAGTGAGTTTAACCACAGCGACCTTTTTGAAACTCAAGACAGGATAGTTGAACACATAGTATCGCTCATCGCCCCGAATGTGCGGGCGTCCGAGAGAGTAAAAGCATTGAGGAAACCTCCCGACAACTTCACGGCATATGACCTGACGTTGAAGGCACTGCATCTGATGACCGAGCTTTCGAAAGCCAGCTATGACGAGGCCTTCAGGCATCTGAAGGCGGCGATGGAGCTGGACCCGGAGTTCGCGATGCCGGTTGCCTATGCCGCGCGCTGGCACTGCATCTATATCGGGCAGGGCTGGGATGACGTGCGCGACCGTTACGTTGCCTCGGCGCGCGAGCTGGCCTCGCGCGCGGTGAACCTTGATCGGCAGAACGCCTTGGCGCTGGCGGCCTACGGGCACGTGAAGTCCTATCTGGAAAAGGACTATGACACCGCGCTGGTGTTCCTGGACCGCGCCCGCGAGATGGGGCCGAGCCAGTCGATCGCCTGGATCCTGTCCTCCGGAACGCTGTGCTACATCGGACGTGCCAAGGAAGCGGTGGAGCATGCGACGCACGGACTGCGCCTGTCGCCGAACGATCCCGATGCCTTCCAGTACTACGACTTCCTGTGCCTGGCCTATTACCTGAACCGGGATTTCGAGAACGCGATCATCTGGGGCGAGCGCTCTTATGCCGAGAAGCCGGACT
>JBFHFG010000233.1:0-5536 GCA_041583815.1 Halovulum sp. | reverse complement strand
GCAAGACGACGTTCATGGACATCGTCACCGGCAAGACCCGGCCCGACAGCGGACAGGTGACCTGGGGCGAGCGCAACGTTTCGCTGCTGCGCATGTCCGAAAGCCGCATCGCGCGCGAGGGCGTGGGCCGTAAGTTCCAGCGCCCGACGGTGTTCGAGGACCAGAGCGTTCTGGACAACCTCGTCATGGCGCTGCGCAACAACCGCAACCCGTTCTCGGTCCTGCGCTACCGCCGCAGCGACGGCGACCTTGGCCGGGTGCGGGAACTGGCGGCCGAAATCGGACTGGCAGACCAGTTGAACACGCAGGCGGGCATCCTGTCCCACGGCCAGAAGCAGTGGCTGGAGATCGGCATGCTGCTGGCGCAGGAGCCGCGCCTGCTGCTGGTCGATGAACCCGCCGCCGGCATGACCAAGGCCGAACGTGACCGCACCGTGGAACTGCTGCGCCGCGCCGCCGAAACCCGCGCCGTCATCGTGGTCGAGCATGACATGGACTTCGTCCGCAAGCTCGACTGCAAGGTGACGGTGCTGCACGAGGGATCGGTGCTGGCAGAGGGCTCGCTGGACCATGTGACGAAGAATCAGGACGTCATCGACGTCTACCTGGGGCGCTGACATGCTGGATCTGAAAGACATCACCCTGCACTACGGCGCCAGCCAGATCCTTCACGGGATCGACCTGACTGCCGAAACCGGCAAGATCACCTGCGTGATGGGCACCAACGGCGTCGGCAAGACCAGCCTGCTGAAGGTCATCGCGGGTCGCCACGGTGCATCCGGCGGGCACTACCGGCTGGACGGCGAAGAGGTCACCAACCGCCCAGCCCATGTGCTGGCGAAAAAGGGGGTCGCCTCGGTCCCGCAGGGGCGCGAGATTTTCCCGCTGATGACCGTGCGCGAGAATCTGGAAACCGGCTTCGCCTGTCTGCCGCGCACCGAGCGCATGGTGCCTGACGAGATCTTCGAGTTGTTCCCTGTCCTGCGCGAGATGGAAAGCCGCCGTGGCGGCGATCTGTCCGGCGGGCAGCAGCAGCAACTGGCCATCGGCCGGGCGCTGGTGACGAAACCCAAGCTTCTGCTGCTGGACGAGCCGACCGAGGGCATCCAGCCGAACATCATCCAGCAAATCGGCCGGGTCATCAGCTACCTGAAGGATCAGGGCAACATGGCGATCGTGCTGGTCGAACAGTATTTCGACTTTGCCTACGACCTTGCTGACCATTTCCACGTGCTGCGGCGCGGCGCGGTCATCCTGGAAGGCGACCGCGCGCGCATCGATCGCGACACACTGCTGCGCAACGTCAGCGTCTAGAGCCTCGCCCGTTCCTCGGGCTGGCCAACGCGCAACTTGCGGGCAAGAAGCTGCGCCGGTCGGAACTCGGGGTCCAGCACCATCGCGGCACGGATTGCCCTGGTCGCGGCAGCGATCTCGTTCGCGGCCACCAGTTCCCTGGCAAGGAAAACCTGGGCACGCGGCACATCCGGAAACTCGAAGACCATGCGCTCGGCCATGCGTCGGGCGGACGTGCGATCGTTCAGCGCCTCGTAGGAGCGGTAGGCGCGCACGAGGAAAAACAGTGTTCCGGGTTTCAACTCCGCCGCCCGCTCGTAGGCACTGGCCGCAAGCGCGTGGTCCTTCTGTTCGAACACAGCCGCGGCGATGCCCGGCAGAACGCGCAGCGCATGGCCGGCAGCCTCGTCGGGAAGGCGCAGCGCGGCCTGTACGGCCGGGCGCCACCGCCCCGCAGCGGCGAACACCGCCGCGCGGGCGGCTATCAGGGCCGGGGCACCCGGCGCGATGGCCTCGGCCCGGTCCAGGATCGTCCGTGTGCGCCCGAGCAGCCCGTGCGCAGTCATCAATTCCGCGATATGGGCAAGATGGTCCACCGGCAACGGATCCAGAGTGAACAGGGAGTCGATGATCCGCATCGCTTCACCGGCGCGGTCGTTCTCGACCAGCGCGCGGGCATAGCCCGTTGCTTGATGGCCAAGGGCAATCGCGCGCGGCTCCGGCTCGGTCGGGACCAGTTCGCCGGTCTGCCAGGTGCGGTGGGCCATTGCCATCTGGGTGGCGCGGGCCTGCGCGGCCTCGTCCGGGCGGCTTGCGGCCTCCAGCATCTCGGCCAGTTCGGCGTGGTGATGGCCTTGCAGCGGATCGCTGGCAACCAGTTGGCGCGCGGCCTCGACCGCTTCGGCATGGCGGTCCATCCGCCGAAGGGCGGCCACCTTGACGCGCCACAGCTCGCGCGGGTGCAGGATTTCCAGGTTCTGCGTATCGTAGAGCGTGAACAGCCCGGTTTCCGTGCCACGCTCGGCCTCTATCTCGGCTTCGTAGAAAAGCCGTCCGGGCCGGGTCAGCAAGGGTTCCGCCCGCTGGATCGCCGCCAGCGCCGCCTCTGGTTCGCCCGCGTCCAGCAGGATCCGAGCCTTGAGTACGTGGTATCCCGGCCGACACGGGGCCTGAAGGATCGCGGCGTCGATCTGGCCCAGCGCGGCGGCGGTGTCGATATCCCTTAGGCACCGGGCCCGCAGCGCCCGCCAGCGGGCGGGGCGCGCCGGCTCGCTTGGGTCGGCGACCAGATCGACAAGCGACAGCGCAGTTTCGGCCATATCCTCGCGCAGCAGAAGGGGGATGACTGCCTCGAGATAGGCCAGCGAGCGCGGGTTCATCCGCACTGCGCGCACCCCGGCCTCGACCGCCGCGTCCCGGCGCGACGGGTAGACGCGCCAGATCGACGAGTGGTGCAGGTGCACCGCCGCAGGCGCATCGGCGTGCAGCTTCGCCTCGGCGAGTTCCGCACTCTGCCGGGCGAAATCGGTGACCACGTCGCGCGCGGCAACCGGGTTCGGGGTCGCGATCGGGTCCGCCGCAGGGTCCGGGAACGCCCGATCCAGCGCCGCACGCAGCGCCGGAACCCCGACAAGCGGCAGGCCATCGACCGTCGAGGTGCGCTGTTCCGAGGTGTTGTTGCTGAGGTGCAGGTCCCAGTTGGTGTTGATGCCTCGGAAATGCCCGAAGCAGAATTCCGCGCTATCCACCGACGGGGCCGCGCCGAAGATGCTGTGCACCGAAAAGCGTGCCTCGGCCGGAAGCCTGGCGGGCGCGACGGCCCATTTCGGCTCGCAACTGCGCCACGGCTGTTGGTCGATCCGTTTGGAGAACGCGGCGTGCCGCACGTCCGGCACCCGGCCGTCATGCATCGCCTCGATCCAGACGCCGCGCGCCTCGATATAGCCGGCTTCGCTGGTTTCGGCGGCCTCGAACACGCTGCGCCCCGAGGTCGCGTAGATCAGTTCGTCGATATCCGCATTCACGACCGAGGTGGACCGGGCGAACAGGCGCTGCATCCCGTGTTCCAGACTGACGCGCTGGCAATAGTCGGTTTCGGTCAGCCACAGGGTCGCGGCCCGGCGGTGGTCGCAGGGGCCGTAGGGAAACGGGAACGACACGACAGCGTGCCGCTGCAGACCGTGAACCCCCGCCAGCGCGCGCGAGACATCCTCGGGGCCATAGCGGGTCGATCCGTTGTCATAGACCACTGCCGCCGTCGCCCCGTGCGCGCGGACATAGAACTGCGCCCAGTCGCGGATCCACTGAAGGTCGTTGTCGCGCGACATGGTGAACACCGCGCGCTGTCCGGCGAAGTCTGGAACAAGCGACCGCGCGGGGGTCAGCACCGTCTCGCCCAGGGCCGAGGTGACGATCAGCCGTTCGGTCCCTTCGGGCACGGTGATTTCGACCCGGTCCACATTGATAAGGCGCCTGTGCACGTAGTCGCAGGGCCGCCCCGACGGTTCGGCGCGAAAGCGGATGCCCAGATCCCGGACCAGGTTCAGAAGCGGGGGACCCAGCGCCACCAATCTGCGCGGATTCTCGGTTCGGAACAGGTCGAAGAAGACGCTTCGGTCATCGTAGCGGCTGTCGAAATCCCGGTGCCGTAGGGCCGGATCCCTTGGGGCCTGCCGTCTGATCGCACTGGTGGGATCAATCACCCAGGAGCACAGGTCAGCGGATACGCACGTCATGGTTACTTCCTTCCGGCACGGTATGGGCCGCACCCGGCCGGCAATACACGCCGGCATGTTCATGTGTTCAATCTGGCGCGACAGAAGCGAACCTGCGCGCCTGCGTCACTTTAGGATGCGAATTGCGACCAAAATTCGATCCTGTCACGGCACCGATGAACGAATTCGGAATATTATCCCCACTTACAACAGCTTGGTTGCGTCCGAACTAATGGTTGCCCCACCTCAAGGTCTCGATGCGCCGGACCGCGCGCCCAAACCGGGGCTTTGCCACGGGCAATCCGGCGCTATCCTTGCGCATTCGCCATTCAGGGGGAAACAGCATGCGCAAGATCCAGACACAGGGCGTCCATCACATCACGCTGGTGGGGGCCGACCGGCGGACCAGCATCGATTTCTGGGAGGGGTTGCTGGGCATGCCCTTCATCTTCGACCAGCCGAACCTGGACAATCCGGCGGAAAGCCATCTCTACTTCGATCCGGGCGACGGTCGGCTGATTACCGTGTTCTGCAACGAGGATCGCAAGCCCGATGCCGATCCTGTGCCGCAGGATATCGGCGCGGTGCATCACCTAGCCTTCAACGTCAGCCAGGCGACCTCGCGCCAGATCCAGGAACGGCTGGACGAACGCCGCATCCCACATTCCGGCCACAAGGACCGTGGGTTCATGGACAGTTTCTATTTCCGCGACCCGATGGGGCTGCTGATAGAGCTGGCCTCATACCGGTTCGAGCCGCCGCGCGGGTTCACCCACGGCGACGTGCTGCTCGAGGCGCACAAGCGCCGGGTGGCGGCGGGCGATTACAATATCCAGGAGAAGCACCTTGCCGATGCGATCGAGGCGCTGGAACTGGGGCGCCGTGGCTCATTGTCGGCGGATCGCAGCCCGAAAGACCCCTACAAGCGCTAGGTTTGCCCCCGGCGGGTGCGCAGTGTATCCGGCGGCAAAGGCACCAAGGGGGATCACATGGCAAATCCGCTATACGACGCGCTTTTCGGGGCACATGCGGGCAGCGATACACCTTTTCTGCACCTCCAGGGCGGAACATGGAGCTATGCGGATTTCCTGGCCCTCGCCGCGCGCTATGCACATGTCCTGCGCGGAGCGGAGCTTGAACCCGGCGATCGTCTGGCCGCGCAGGTCCCCAAGTCCCCGCAGGCGCTTGCCGTCTATACCGCTTGTGCACAGGCGGGCGTGGTCTTTCTGCCGCTCAACACCGGCTACACGCCGGCCGAGATCGACTATTTCGTCGGCGACTCCGGCGCGGCGCTGTTCCTCTGCGATCCCGCCAAGGCCGAGGCGCTGGCCCCGGTGGCCCAAGCCCACGGCGCCCGGCTGATGACGTTGGGCCCGGCTGGAGAAGGCACCCTGACGGACGCCGCAGCAGGAAAGTCCGAAACCTTTCCGACCGCGGCGCGGACCGAGGATGACCTTGCCGCGCTGCTTTATACTTCGGGCACCACCGGGCGATCCAAAGGCGCGATGCTCAGTCAGGGGAACCTGCTG
>JBFHFG010000232.1:0-5541 GCA_041583815.1 Halovulum sp. | reverse complement strand
TGCTGAACGTCGCCGGGCGATAGACCCGGCTTTCCGGCCCGTAATCGGGGCTCCGATCCGGGCCGGTTCCGGCGTTTACACTATTTTAACGAACAGTTCCCGAATGATTTCACATATTTAAGGGGGTTTTCACTGTGAAAACTCCGCTCCGGCCTCGGTTTTCGCGCCGATACCGCCCGGTCACGCGCAGGGTGCATTTCCTCCGGCCCGCGTGACGCGCCACCTTCCCACGCTATCTTTCCCCGTGTACACGGCGCGCGAAACCTCCAGGGATCGAGTCATGGAAGACCGAATGATCGTGGGCTGGCGCGAATGGGTGCGCCTGCCGGAAACCGGGCGGGGGTTCATCCGCGCCAAGATGGACACCGGGGCACGCACCTCGGCCCTGCACGCCTATGATCTGCGGACCGAACACGCCGACGGGGCCGATTGGGCCCTGTTCCACCTTCTGGGCCGCAAGAACGAGGAAGAGCAACGCTTCCGGATCCGCGAATACCGCTCGATCCGCAGTTCCAACGGCATGACCGAGGATCGCCCGGTGATCGTGCTGGACATGACAATGGGCGGCCATACGTGGCCGGTCGAGGTAACACTGACCGACAGGGAACAGATGGCTTATCGCATGCTGGTAGGGCGCGAGGCGCTCTCGGGCCGGATCCTGGTGGACCCGTCACGGTCGCACGTCCTCGGACGGCACCTGACCGGCGGGACGGTGCACGAATGAAAATCGCCCTGATGTGCCGCAACGCCGAGCTGTACTCCCACCAACGCCTGCTCGAGGCGGCCCGGGCACGCGGCCACGAGATCCGCGTGATCAACCACATGCGCTGCTATATCGACATCGCCTCGGCCCGCCCGGCGCTGCATTATCGCGGTGAAAAGCTGGAAGGCTTCGACGCGGTGATCCCCCGGATCGGCGCGAGCGTGACCTTCTTCGGCACCGCCGTGCTGCGCCAGTTCGAGATGATGGGCGTCTACGCCCTCAATGAAAGCGTCGCGATCAGCCGCTCGCGCGACAAGCTGCGCTCGATGCAGCTGCTCAGCCGGAAACATGTCGGCATGCCAGCCACCGTCTTCGCGCACCGCACCTCGGATCCGGCCTACGTGCTGGAACTGATGGGTGGCGCCCCGGCGATCATCAAGCTGCTCGAAGGCACGCAGGGCAAGGGCGTGGTGCTGGGCGAGACGCAGAAGGCCGCCGAAAGCATCATCCAGGCGTTCTCGTCCCTCAACGCCCAGTTCATCGTGCAAAGCTTCGTCAAGGAGGCCAACGGCGAGGATATCCGCTGCCTGGTCATCGGCGACAAGGTCGTCGCCGCGATGAAACGCACGGGGGCCGAGGGCGACTTCCGCTCCAACCTCCACCAGGGCGGTGTGGCCGAGGTGGTCCGGATCACCCCCAAGGAACGCGCCACCGCGGTCGCGGCGGCCAAGGCCATGGGGCTGAGCGTCTGCGGAGTCGACATGCTGCGCGCCGCCGACGGTCCGGCGGTGATGGAGGTGAATTCCTCGCCGGGGCTGGAGGGGCTGGAAAAGGCCACCGGAATCGACGTGGCAGACCGGATCATCGCGCACCTGGAACTGGTCGCCCGGCCCAACAAGACCCGCACCCGCGGCAAGGGGTGACTTTCGGGGGTTTTCACTGTGAAAACCCCCTCAACCCCCTGAATTAAAACGAAAACACTTCCTTAAAACATGGTTAACGCGCCCGATCCGGACGCGCGCCTGCCTTCCACTTTCCGAAAAATATCCCCGCCGGAGGCATCCGCCGCCTACCACGGGCGCCGGGTCACATCACCGCGTGCAGCGCCGACTGGTTTGGGTCGTGCACGGGCCGGAACCCCAGTGCCTCGGCCAGGCGGGATCCCTGCGGTGTCACCGGGTTGGTGAAGATCGGACATTCGTTCCAGCCGCACAGGTCCAGCCAGGTGGCCACCTTCAGCAGCGCCGCCTTGGCCTTGCCGCGCAGCACGAAACACCAGGCGAAGATCGCCACGACCGATTGCGGCTGTTCGGCCAGGTGGGCCATGTCCGGCGCGCGGGCGTTGAAGCGGTTTTCCTTAAGCGCCTTCAGCCCCTCGGCATTCAGGTACAGCAGCGCGAACACGCCCGAGGTCTTGCCCTTGCCGTCCTCGACCTTCCAGATGCTGAAACCCTGCTTGGCATGCACGTCGCGCACCGTGTCGACCGAGGCGATGCCGTCGCCCAGAACATTGGAGATATAGGAATGAAGATCCGCGATCTCGGATCCGGTGGCAGGGGTCACGTTTATGTCGACAGTCCGCCGCCGATAGCTTGAAAGCGTGCGGATCTTCGGGATCGAATCCCGCGTGGACAGAGACTCCACATTGGACATAAAAACACCGGCCCTCGAAAAACTTTGCGCAGTTTTACACTAAAGGCACCGGTTGTGTAACCCGATTCGAGCAATCGCCTAGCGTGAAGCGTGGCGATTGCAACAGTCGATTGCACCTCGCAACCATTTACCGCGGCTACGGTTTATCGCGGTGACCGTTTCGCAAGTATTCGTTGCAGGGTGCGCCGGTGCATGTTCAGCCGACGCGCTGTTTCCGACACGTTGCGGTCGCACAGTTCGAACACGCGCTGGATATGTTCCCATTTCACCCGGTCGGCGGACATCGGGTTCTCGGGCGGTGGCGGCTTGTCCTCGCCGCGGGCCAGAAGGGCATTGGTCACGTCGTTGGCGTCGGCGGGTTTCGACATGTAGTCGGTGGCGCCGATCTTGACCGCGGCGACCGCCGTGGCGATGGCGCCATAGCCGGTCAGCACGACGATGCGGCTGTCGGGGCGCTTCTCGCGCAGCGCTTCGACCACGTCCAGCCCGTTGCCGTCCTCCAGCCGCAGGTCGATCACCGCATAGGCGGGCGGCCGGGTGGCGGCGATGGTCTTGCCGGCGGCGACGGTCTGCACGGCGGTCGGTTCGAACCCGCGCTTCTCCATCGCGCGGGCCAGCCTGCGCAGGAACGGTTCGTCGTCATCGACCAGCAGCAGCGAGTTGTCGGGGCCGATGTCGCTCAACTCTGTATCGGGCATTGTTGTTATCCTTTGCCGTTTACGGATCATTATGCGCCGCAGGCGGCAGCGTCAAAGGGAATGCAGCTTGCGACGCCCGCCTGCACTGCGGCGATGGAACGCGGGGTCCTTGCCCGCAAGCCAGCGGATCAGCCCCGACAGGTGCGGATGCGCCCGCAGGCTTTCGGGCGTGTTGTAGTTGCGGGCCAGCTCCGCCTCGGTCAGCGTGGCGTGAATCTCGTTGTGGCAGATCTGGTGCAGCAGCACCGTCGGCCCGCCCTTGCCGCCTTTCAGCTTCGGCACCAGGTGGTGCACGCTCTGCTTCGCATGCGGCGGGATCGGGCGGCCGCACAGCGCGCAGACCGGGACCCCGTTCTTGTCGCCGTCCCTGTCGCTGGCCTGCTGTTCCACGTCTTGCTGTTCTTCGCTCATTTGCCTGTTATACGCGCCACATGGGCGAGCGGATCAAGACGGATGTATGCGTGATCGGCGGCGGGCCGGCGGGCCTGATGGCTGCCGAGGCTGCCGCTGGGCAGGGTGCGCGCGTGCTGCTGGCCGAGCAGAAGCCGACGTTGGGCCGCAAGTTCCTGATGGCCGGCAAATCCGGTCTGAACCTGACGATGGACGAGGCGGCGCAGGCGTTCCGCGCGCATGTTTCGGGCGGATCGGTGCTGGATCGGGCGCTGGGCGGCTTCGGCCCGGCGCAGGTGCAGGACTGGGCGCGCGGGCTGGGGCAGGAGGTGTTCACCGGCTCGTCCGGACGGGTGTTCCCCAAGGCGATGAAGGCCTCGCCCTTGCTGCGCGCCTGGATCGCGCGGCTGGAGGATGCGGGCGTCGACCTGCGCACCCGCTGGCGGTGGACCGGGGGGCTGTCATTTGCCACGCCGGACGGTGTGGTGGAGGTCGATGCGAAGGCTGTCGTGCTGGCGCTGGGCGGGGCAAGCTGGGCGCGGCTGGGCAGCGACGGATGCTGGATCAACTCGCTGCCGGACGTGTCCCTCGTGCCGTTCGGCCCCTCGAATGTGGGGTTCGAGGTCGAGTGGTCGCCGCATATGGAAAAGCATTTCGGCGCCCCGGTGAAACCCGTCGCGCTGACCGTTGGCGGCGCCTCGGTGACAGGAGAGTTCGTCGTTTCGGCGCGTGGGATCGAAGGCAGCGCGGTCTATGCCATCGCACAGCCCTTGCTGGCCTCGGGTGCGTTGATACTGGACCTGATGCCGGGGCAGGGCGCAGAGCAACTGTCCGCGAAACTGGCGCGGCCGCGCGGCAAGGCTAGCGTGTCCAACCATCTGCGCCGCACGATCCGGCTGGATGGCGTGAAGGCCGCACTTCTGCGCGAGGCAGGCCCGCTGCCGGAGGATCCCGCCAGCCTGGCCGCCCGGATCAAGGCTGTTCCGCTGGCCGTCAAGGGACCAAGGCCGATCGACGAGGCGATCTCGACCACCGGCGGTGTGCCCTTGTCCGAACTGACCGAAGGCCTGATGTTGCGTGCCCGGCCCGGCACCTTCTGCGCGGGCGAGATGATCGACTGGGATGCGCCCACCGGCGGCTACCTGATCACCACCTGCCTGGCCACCGGGCGCATTGCCGGGCTGGCGGCGGCGCAAGCAGCCTTGCCCTGACCGCGGGTGCGCGCCACTGTGGCGAAAAACACAGGGGAGAGACCGCCGCCATGGCCAGCCGAAAATACACGCGCGACGAGGCGCTGACCTATCATCTGGAGCCGACGCCCGGAAAGCTGGAGGTCCGCGCTTCGGTGCCGATGGTCACGCAGCGCGACCTGAGCCTGGCCTATTCGCCCGGTGTCGCCGTGCCGGTCGAGGAAATCGCCCGCGACCCCGGACTGGCCTATGACTACACGTCCAAGGGCAACATGGTCGCCGTGATCTCGAACGGTTCGGCGATCCTCGGGCTGGGGAACCTCGGCGCCCTTGCCTCGAAACCGGTGACGGAGGGCAAGGCCGTCCTGTTCAAGCGCTTCGCTGACGTGAACGCCGTGGATATCGAGCTGGACACGGCGGATGCGGACGAGATCATCCAGGCGGTGCGCCTGATGGGGCCCAGTTTCGGGGGCATCAACCTTGAAGATATCAAGGCGCCCGAATGCTTCATCATCGAGCAGACGCTCAAGGAGCAGATGGACATCCCGGTGTTCCACGACGACCAGCACGGCACGGCGGTGATCTGTGCCGCCGGGCTGATCAACGCGCTGCGCATTTCCGGCAAGAAGATCGAGGATTGCCGCATCGTGCTGAACGGCGCGGGCGCGGCGGGGATCGCCTGTATCGAGCTGCTCAAGTCGATGGGTGCGCGGCACGAGAACTGCATCGTCTGCGACACCAAGGGTGTGATCTGGCAGGGCCGCACCGAGGGCATGAACCAGTGGAAATCGGCGCATGCGGTCAAGACCGAGTTGCGCACGCTGGCCGAGGCGATGGACGGGGCCGACGTGTTCCTGGGCGTGTCGGCCAAGGGCGCGGTGACGCCCGAGATGGTCGCGGCGATGGC
>JBFHFG010000231.1:0-5542 GCA_041583815.1 Halovulum sp. | reverse complement strand
GTTCGGGGAACTCGTGGGGGATGCGGTCTCCACGGGGGGGCAAGAGAAAGAGTGGATGGGGTACCTTCTGGGGGGCTTAATGGCGGCGCCGCCCCCGAACTGGCCGAAGGTGCCGCAGCGGCACAAGCCGGCGGCATGGATATCGGCTCGCTGATCGGCCAGTTCGCCGGAGGCGGCGTCGGCGGCGGCGCCCTCGTCGCGGTGATCGGCGTTGTGAAGAAGATGATGGCCAAGGGATGACCCCCGGTCCGGCGGCGCCACCACCACCAGCGCCGCCACCCGCTGACGGGCAACCGGACCAGGCATCCGGAACATGGGGCGCGCGCACGATGTTTCCCGACGACTATCCCCTGATGAACCGTCCCGGACTGGTTGCGATCCTGATGCGAGCCGCCGAGGACGGCCCTGCTGACATGGACGACTGCATGGCGCGGCTGGCGTCGGCCCTTGCCACCGCGCACGAGCCGCCCCGCCTGCCCCAGGACCAGATCCGCGCCCGTTTCGCCGGGTTGGCCGAAGACCTTCAGGCAGCCCGCCTGCTGGAAGACGCCGGCGCCGGGCGCGTCACCCTGACCGATCGCGGACGCGGGCTTCTTGCCCGCTATCCCGACGGATTCGATACCGATCAGCTGATGGCCTACCCGGAGTACAAGGCCCACATCCACGGCCGGCGCTCCGCGGCGGTGCGCGCCGACACCCGAACCAGCGCTTATGACGAGGGGTTCATCGCCGCGCTGACCGGTGCGCGACTGACCGAGAATCCGAACACGCCGAACACCGTCGATCACCAGTGCTGGGAGAACGGCTGGGCCGAAGCGCAGGATGAAAGCATCGGCTGACTTTCGCGCCCTGCCGGCCCCCCCCGCGCAAACCCACTTGCCAATAAACAAGTCTTGAGCGACGATATGTCCGCTACGTTACCTCTATCGATCTACTGTCTCCGTCCTACGGCCTCAGTCACTCGATACTGCGCTGACCGACGCCAAACTGCCGCATAACGCGGGCAGCACAAGACAGGAGATCTCACGCATGGCCACTGGCACCGTGAAATGGTTTAACGCGACCAAAGGCTTCGGCTTCATCCAGCCCGACGCGGGCGGCAAGGACGTTTTCGTCCACATTTCAGCCGTCGAGCGTGCCGGCCTGTCCGGCCTGGACGACAACCAGAAAGTCAGCTTCGACCTCGAGACCGGCCGTGACGGCCGTCAGTCGGCGTCGAACCTGTCGCTGGCAGACTGATACTGCCCGGGCTGCGCATCGCGCCCCCACTGCAGCGCCCGGCGGGGTCAGACCGGCCGGGCCTCACGACCACCATCCTCGATACGGCCCCGTGCTGGAAGTGTTTCGGTGAAGGGTCGGGTTGATGGTCCAATCTGTTCTCCCAGACCAGAGTGCACCACCGGACCGCGCCAATCCTGCGCAACCAATCCGCGCCGCATGTCGCGCTGAAACGACGAATAGGGCCATTCTGCTGCACGTCTGCACAGGCCGTGGCGCACCGGATCCATCCAGCAATATTCAATCCGTGACCGGTGTTCCTGCGCCGAGTTGATCGGATGCTCAGTAAATCGAGGCTGCCAGGGGCTGCGATTCGCGCCATCGCCTTCGGCGGCAGCGGCCAATCGCGTGAAGCACCCCTTCAGGATCCGCCAGCGGCCGGCGAAATTCATGTCCGAGGGCGGCAGAACCCAAACCGCATGAAGGTGGTCCGGCAACACCACCATCGCATCGACCCGCACCGGGTGCGCGCGCAGCAGACTGACAAAGGCCGCGCGCAACTGGTCGATCTGGTCAACCAGCGTGTGCGCGCCCGGTTCGGCAAGACTGACCGTGAAGAAGCGGACAGCCTCACCCCGGTGTGGGGGACGGGGATATGTCATGGATCCACCCTCGCCCCCCTTGGTTAAGGCTGCGTTAGCGGCGGGACGCCTTCGGACCGGCCAGCATCAGGACGGCTGATCGGACCGGACGCGCAGGTGCACCGTGCCGTAAACCGCAGCAGACCAGCGCAGGTTCACCCGGTTCTTCTGCCCGCCCTGGCGCGTCTCGGCCCAGGGCATGTTGTAATGCGTGGCGCCGCCAAGGGTCTGGATTGCCCCTTGCGCCACGATGCTGTCGACGCCCAGCGCCTGCCCTCCGAAGGGAAGCTTCCCGGCCGTATCCGCAGACCAGGACGCCGATGCCGAGGAGGAACTCGCCTCGATCAGCGCGGGCGACTGGGTGCGCGTACTGACAGAGGCATAGCTGTTGCCGTCCCAGACCAAGTCGATGGTACGGGTGTGATCGATGGTGCCCAGGCTCGTATCCAGCTGATCGGCACGGTCGATCTGCGCCCCGCCGAATAGCTGGAACGTGTTGCCGAGGACATTGATCCCGTCCAGCCGGTGGTCTGTCCCGATCGGTGTCAACTTGATGAAGCTGAACCACGCCGGCACCTCGGTCGCGGTGAAGATGTTGCCGACGATGCTGATCCGCCCGAACGCCTCGCCACTGGAATTCGCAGCATCGGTCTGGTGTTCGTTGGTGATCTCGACGAACTGGGTGTCGAAGTAGTTTCCGGTCAACGTGGTCTTCGACCGCTTTTCGGTCAGGACGATGCCGGCCGTCTTCTCGCCCTCGGCTTGAAGATCGGACTGCCAGAAATGGTTGCCCAGGATCAGGTTTCCGCTGCCCGACATCACGCCGAAATGGCGGTAGTTGATGCAGCGGTTGTTCCGGATCTTGGCGTCGTTCTTGTTGGTGTTGAACGCCACCGAGCGACGGTCCGGGATCGGCGAGGTGACTTCACCCGACTGGAATTCGCACTGGTCGATGCTGATGCCCTGGCAGGCCGTTCCGATCGAGGTGATGCCGCGCTCTCCGGCCTGTTCGAACCAGCAGTCGCGGAAGCCCCACCAGGTGCCGTCATCCGACAGCATGACGCCGCAGCCGCGCCCCCCGCCGAAGAACTGCATCGATTCGATGCTGAAGCGCTTGATGGTGGCAAAGCCCGAGAAGTCGAGCATGTACTTGTAGCGGGTGAACGTATAGCTCTGCGACGCTGCCGGACGCGCCAGCGGCAGCGACAGCGTCAGTTCCCCCGTGGTCTCGTTCTTGCTGCGGACATAAACCTCGCGGCCGACGCCAAAACCCTCGACCAGCGAACCGACCTGAATCGAGCCGACCTTGGACAGGCCCTTCAGCTTCAGGGGATCCGAGGGAGAATAGGTGGCGGTGTCGGTGATCACGTCCGGATCCCACGCACCGGTATCGTCGGCCTGCAGGGCGCCGTTGCGCAGCACCCGGCGGCTTGTCATGACGTTGACGTTGCCCACCGCCTTGTGCACGTCGATGGGCTCGGTAAGGTCCACGCGCCGCCCGCCCAGGTCAAAAGCCTCGTGATCGGTGAAGTTGAACAGCGCCTGAAGTCCCTTCTTCAGGCCCAGCGTCTCGTCGCCAAAGGCTTCGGCATAGGTCGGCAGATCGAAGTTCGAGCGCAGCACCAGCCGCTTGTCGTCGGGCATGGTCACCGTGCCTTCGAACCGCACCGGGGACAGAAGCGTGACGTTCTTGTCCAGGAAATATGTCCCGGCGGGCACCACCAGGACGCGCCCGTTGGCGGCGGCGTCGGCAGTCTCAAACGCCTCGGCATCGTCGGTGATCCCGTCACCCTTGGCGCCGAAATCGATCACATCGACCAAGTCCAGAAGCTTGCGGTGGAACACCGCGGTACGATCTTCGACGGTGATGGATTCGATGCGAATGACGGCGCCGTTGCTGCCCAACAGGTCGATGCCGAAGTGCGCGTAGACCGGTTTGATCCCCCACACCATATCGACACCGGTGCGCTGCCCCGAGCCGATGATGGCGCGAACCGTGTAGACGCGGTTCGGGTCCTCCAGCGTGATCGGATCGGCCTCTTCGGCCAGGCCGCCGACGCGGCCGCCGGTGGCATTGCCGGGATAGCCGGCGATGCGGACCTGCGGCTTGGCGCCCGAAACCCATTTCACCCGCGCACTGACTTCCAGGTAGCAGCCCGGCAGGATAGGCGTCTCGCCCATGTAGCGCACGCGCTGGGGCGAGGTGGTCTTGATCAGTTCCAGGCAGGTGCCGAAGTCCGGGTCCGCGGAATATAGCGTGCCCGCGGTGTCAGTGTCATAGGCCGTGGTGCCCGGTGTTCCGTCGCCGCTGGACCAGACGTCCAGCCCGTCGACGAAGGCCGGGGGCATCAGATTCAGGCCTTCGGTAATCGCCTTGTTCATGGTTTGACCGTCCTTTGCTGTCGCGCCGCCCCCAGCCGCCGACCGGTGCTGACGACAACCCGGCAGGCGCGCTTCGCAGGCCTGCGGCTGGGGATTTTCGTATGCTCGTGAGATGTCGGCCGGCTCGCCATGCGAGTCCGCGCCTCAGCCGTCTCTAGCAGCGCAAGGTAAAAATCCCCTTAACCTTTTGGTCGTGATTTCTTCAGCATGACGCAAATTCGCGCCGGCGACGCGTTGTTGCACAACCGATTCGGTGCTAACATCGGAATACATTCAACCTAAAGGGGTATGAAGAATGGAAAACCGGACACGCCTCGCTGCCGTGTTCGTAACGATTGCCGCGGCGCTTCTTGCCGCACCGAGTGTCTCTCAGGAATACACAACCGCGCCGGCTGTTGCCGCCCTGTCGGACGGTCCGATGCTGGGCCAGCCATCAACAGGGTCGCATGACGCGCTGGCCGCGATGCCATCCGCCGAACGTCCGGCGACCACGACCCGGCCAACCAGGCTTCTGGTCGCATTGCAGGATCGACCGCACGGTAGCATCCTCGCCGGAAAGAAAGAGGCCGCGGTACCCGTCGCCTTCATCACCGGACCTGCTTTGACGCAGCGACTATCCGAGGACGATCGGGGGACGGTTCGCCGCTGACGCGGCGCCCCGACCTTTCCGCGTGATTTGAACCAGGGCGCACCAGCGTTATCCTTGTTCACTGTAGCAAGGAATGGAATCACGTCATGCCCCGCGCCGATCTCAAAGCCATGCTTGTCGCCGCCGTTACGCTGGGCGGCGCAAGCCCTGCATCGGCCCAGGCCACGGACGGCCCTGCCCCGGCGCCGAATTTCGAGGCCGCGCTGGAAGCGCTGGGGCATGACATGAACTGGCGGGAACCATTGGGCAAACGGCTCAGCACGTGCCTGCGCCCGCTGTACCCCGACAGCCCCGAACATGCGGACATCGTTCTGGCAATCGAGATTGATGCCGAAGGAACCCCGGGCGCGCCATACCTGCTGGACCCGTCCCCGGACGAGGCGACGCTGGCGCATCTGCGGCAGTTGTTCCGGGCCGAGGCGGCGATCTTCGACTGCGCCCCGCTTACTTCGGACAGCGGCGATCCGCTCCCCGCGGTCATCAGTCTGCGCGCCGGGCACGACACGCTGCTGCCGCTGGACGACGCGGCGCTGGCGGACCAGGTCCCGCCGCCCGCGGCCACTGCGGAATCCGAACGCGCGCTGGCACTTGACCGGAATGCCCGCCGGGAGATCCAGGTCAGGCTGCGCCTTGCCGGGCACGACCCGGGCGG
>JBFHFG010000230.1:0-5547 GCA_041583815.1 Halovulum sp. | reverse complement strand
TCCGTGTCCGTCGCCACGCCCGAGGCGTCCACGCCCTCGCGCTGCCACAGCTCGCGCAGGCTGTTGCCGAACAGGTCGTCGCCCAGCGCGGTCAGCATCCCGACGCTGGCGCCCTGCCGTGCGGCGGCGATGGCCGCATTCGAGGTATCCCCGCCGAAGCCCATGCGATAATGCGGGCCGTGGCCGGGCAGATCGACTTCCGTGAACTCGACCAGCGGCTCGCCAAG
This sequence comes from Halovulum sp., assembly GCA_041583815.1. Classification (GTDB taxonomy): domain Bacteria; phylum Pseudomonadota; class Alphaproteobacteria; order Rhodobacterales; family Rhodobacteraceae; genus Halovulum. The sequence continues at coordinate 5,320 of JBFHFG010000230.1, read as the reverse complement.
GGCAAGGATGTCGGGGCCGCTCATCGCGCGCCTCCGGTCCTGCCGCTCGTCCGCGTGTTCGCCCGTCCCGGCGTCTGCCCCATATCCTCGTCCTCGCTGAATGTCCGGTGCGCCGCAGGTCGCGGCACCGGGGTTCCGTCGGGGCACAAAAGACCTGCGCCCCCCGAGAACGTCAAGTCCCGGCATGCGGCAGCGCTGCGGCGGGGCCACGTTCACCCCATACACGACACCATGTGCGCATCCGGGCGAGGGACTGGACGCAGCCCCCCCGCCGATGGCATTGAAGGGGCATCAGGCGGTCCGCGTCCGCGATGCCGCGCCCTTTTCCAGCCCTTAGGAGACCTTGATGACCAAACCCGATGTCCTGATGATCGGCGACTACCCGGACTGGGACGCGACCCCGCTCGAGGCCGCCTATACCGTCCACCGCGGCGAACCCGCCGACTTGGCCACCGAGGACGCGGCGAAGATCCGTGCTGTCGCCTTCAAGGGGCACAACCCGTTCGGCGCAGTCGAGATGGATGCGCTGCCGAACCTGGCCCTGATCGCCAATTTCGGCGTCGGCTATGACGCCATCGACGTCGCGGCAGCAGATGCCCGCGGCATCAAGGTCACCAACACACCCGACGTGCTGACCGACGACGTGGCCGACCTGGCCGTCGGCATGCTCCTGGCCGCGACCCGGCACATGGTGCAGGCCGACGCCTGGGTCCGCCAGCGCCGCTGGGCGACCGAGGGCACCTATCCCCTTCTGCGCAAGGCCTCGGGCAAGCGTGCGGGCATTGTCGGGCTGGGCCGCATCGGCCGCGCCATCGCCGACCGGTTGGCGGCGTTCGACATGCCGATCAGCTATACTTCACGCGCCTCCAAGGACGTGCCGGCGGGCTGGACCCATTACACCGACCCGGCCGAGATGGCGGCGCAAGTCGACTACCTGGTCGTCGCCCTTGCCGGTGGCCCCGAAACAGCGGGCCTTGTCACCCGCGAGGCGCTGGAGGCGCTGGGCCCCGAAGGGATGCTGGTGAACATCTCGCGCGGGACCACCGTCGACGAAGAGGCGATGATCGAACTGCTGCAATCGCGCAAGCTGGGGTCCGCCGCGCTGGACGTGTTCCTGAACGAACCCGATCCCGACCCGCGTTTCCTGGAACTCGACAACGTGCTGCTGCAACCGCACCAGGCGTCGGCCACGATCGAGACGCGCCAGGCGATGGGCCAGCTTCAGCGCGACAACATCGCCGCCTTCTTCGCTGGCGAGCCGCTGAAGACGCCGGTGAACTGAGCACGTACCCTTTTCCGCCCGGCGCGCGTCGAAACGCGCGCCGGTATACCAAACACGAACAACCATATTGGGGGGAATCATGAATTCAATCGACCTGGCAGGCCGCGGGGCGGTCATTTCGGGCGGGGCTCAGGGCATTGGCCGCGCGGTGGCCGAACGGCTGATCGCCTCGGGGGCGCAGGTGGCGATCCTTGACCGCGACATCGACCTGGCCCGCCAGACCGCCGAGGAAACCGGCGCCACCGCCCTGCCCATAGAGGTGTCCGACTGGGACAGCGTCTCGCAGGCGATGGACGATGCACGGCAGGCACTGGGGCGCATCGATATCGCCGTGTTCAGCGCCGGGATCGCGGGCAAGAACGCCACCGTCGCGGATTACCCCGTGGACGAATGGCGGCGGGTCATCGACATCGACCTGACCGGTATCTTTCACTGCTGCAAGGCGGTGCTGCCCGCAATGCGCGAACAGGGCTATGGCCGCATCGTCAACATCGCCTCGATCGCGGGCAAGGAAGGCAACCCCAACGCCGGCGCGTATTCCGCCGCCAAGGCCGGGGTGATCGCGCTGACCAAGACGCTGGGCAAGGAAAACGCCGACCTGGATATCTCGGTCAACTGCGTCACGCCCGCCGCCGCGCGCACCGCGATCTTCGACCAGATCAGCCAGGAGCATATCGACTACATGCTGTCCAAGATCCCCCGCGGCCGCTTCCTCGAAGTGGGCGAGGCTGCGGCAATGATCGCCTGGAGGTGCTCGGCCGAATGCGGCTTCACCACCGGCGCGACCTTCGACCTGTCGGGCGGTCGCGCGACCTATTGACCGGCGGCGATACGCGCGGGCATCTCGATCAGTTTGTGACGCGCACTGCGCAGGTGCGTATCCAGCATCGCGGCGGCCCAGCGCGTGTCGCGCGCCACCAGCGCGTTCAGCACCTCGCCATGTTCGTGGATGATGCGCGCGCGGTCCGTGGCCACGCGCGACACCAGGAACCGCGCCCTGCGCAGGCGGGCATTATATTCGCCGTGGGTCTTGATCAGCGCGGCGTTGCCGGTGGCGGCGACGATGCCGCCATGAAAGGCCATGTCGGTCTCGAAGAACTCGGCCGGCGGGCTGGCGTCGGCCAACGACCGCAGACGGCTGTGAATGGCCGCGATCGCATCGATTTCGGCCTCGCTGGCATTCAGGCAGGCCTGCTCTCCGGCCAGGGCCTCCAGCGCGCGAAGCACCGCAAACATCTTGTCCAGATCGTCGACTGAAGGATTCGCGACAACCGGACTGCGGGCGGGGCGGATCTCCACCAGTCCTTCGTTGGCCAGAATCCGCAGCGCCTCGCGCAGTGGGGTACGGCTGACGCCAAGTTCGGCCGAGGTTTCGCGCTCGGGCAGATGCGCGCCCGGGGGCAGGTCCCCGACCACGATCCGGTGCCGCAATTCCTCGGCAACTCGTTGGGGCAACGTGCGAAAATCGCCCGTGCCGTCATCCTCGGCCAGGGTACGCGCCATGCGCTTCCTTCCTCCCTTGCAGCGCCTTGTCGTTCGAGAAATTTAAAAAACCGGCGCTTGGTATACCGGGGATATTGCCAGACCCCCGCGAGTCGGTCTAGCGTAACGGACGGCTCGCCCAGAACGGGCCCCACCGAATGAAGCAAAGCCGCGATGAGCGGCGCAGGGAGGATACTTTGAAACTCACCCATCTCGTCGCGGGCACCGCGACGGCAGCACTGCTGACGTCTGCCGCCTTTGCCCAGGAAGTCACGCTGCGCATCCAGAACCACTATGCCGCCGACTCGGTTTCGGGCAGCCTGTCCGCACAGTTCGCCGATGACGTCGAGACCATGTCCAACGGCGAGATCGACATCGAGCTGTTCCACTCGTCCTCGGTCGTCGCCACGGTCGAAACCTTCGACGCCGCAGCGTCGGGCATCCTCGACTGCGACATGACCGGTGGTGCCTACCAGACCGGCAAGAACCCCGCGTTCCAGTTCGTTGGCGACATCATGGGCGGCTACGACACGCCCTACCAGCAGCTGTCCTGGCTGTACTACGGCGGCGGTCTGGAAGCAGCGCAGGAGCTGTACAACCAGCACGGCATGCAGCTGATCGGCTGGTGGATCTACGGTCAGGAATCGATGTCCTCGTCCAAGCCGCTTGCCGGCCCCGAAGACCTGAAGGACTGGAAATTCCGCTCGCCTCCGGGCCTGGAAACCGAGATCTTCGCCGAACTGGGCGCCTCGCCCATCGTGATGGACTTCACCGAAATCTTCACCGCGCTGGAAACCGGCATCATCGACGGTGCCGACGCTTCGGGCCTGGCGAACAACGTCGGCATGGGTCTGTATGACATCGTCAAGCACGCCACCTACCCCGGCTTCCACTCGATGCCGTCGGATCACCTGGCCTGCAACAAGGACGTGTGGGACGGCCTGGCCGACCATCACAAGCGGATCATCGAAACCGCGATGCAGAAGCTGGCACTGCAGACCGCGCTCTACTTCGAGCGTGCCAACGCACAGGCCGCGGCCGACCTGAAGTCGAAGGGCGTCACCCTGCACGACTGGTCGACCGAGGACCGCGCCGCGTTCCGCGCCGCCGCCCAGAAATCCTGGGAAGGCTGGGCCGAGAAGACGCCCGAAGCCCGTGCGCTGGTCGACAGCCACAAGGCTTACCTGGCACAGCTCGGCCTGCTGGCAGAGTGATCGGACGGCCGAACGGCCTTCCTGCCTGATCCTGCGGCGGGCCCCCCGGGGCTCGCCGGTTTCATCTGACACCCCATTTTGCAGGAGGATCCGCGGATGCAATCCAACAGCGCCTGGCTTGGCCCGTTCCGGGGCCCCGTCAAGCTGGCGATGATCGCGACCGTCGCCCTGACATGCCTCGTGATCGCCTGGCTGATCTTCACCTATGCCACCGGAAGTTCCGACATCGGCATGCAGGAAATGATCCGCCCCTCTGGCCGGCCGATGGTGCAACTGGCGCTTGGCCTGCTGACCGCGGCCCTGCTGACCACATCGGTCTACCTGTCCGACCGGGTCGGCGCGATCGAGCCCGACCCCCACGGCTTTTTCGACATCCTGTCGCTGATCACCTCGCGCCTCGCGATGATGGGCGTGATCTTCATCGTCATCGTGATGTTCTACGAGGTCGTGTCCCGCTACGTGTTCGAGAAACCCACCCTGTGGGCGAACGAACTGTCGCTGTGGATCGCGGCCTTCGTGTTCCTGTTCGCGGGCCAGTACGCCATGCAGCAGCGCAGCCACATCCGCATCTATATCATCTACGACATGATGCCCCGCTGGATGCAGAAACTGTCGGACTGCATCTCGGTCCTGCTGATCTGGATCTTCGCCTTCGGCCTGGTCTGGGGCGGCTACAACGAATCCAAAACCAAGCTTCTGCGGATGGAGACCTTCGGCACCGCCTGGGATCCGCCCATCCCCGCGACGGTCAAGGCCGCCATCCTTTTCACGATCTGTCTCGTTGCGGTGCAGGCGCTGTCCAACCTGATCGCCGACTGGAAGAAGGCGCCCGAGCATCACAGCCCGGCCGACGAGATCGACCAGACCGAAATCGAAAACATCCGCCGCACGCTCGAAGGGGATCGCGACAATGGTTGATATCGGCACGCTGTCGCTGATCCTGCTGCTCGGCATGTTCGTGCTGCTGGCAATCGGCATGCCGCTCGGCTTCGCCTCGGCCTTCCTGGCCCTGGTGACGCTGGTTCTGAAATTCGGCCCCGACCTGCTGTTCGGCGAGGTCCTTCTGGGCGACTTCTCCAAGTTCGGCCGCGGCCCGCTGGCCGTGCTCAGCCAGGCGATCTACCGGCAGATGACGAACTACGTGCTGATATCAGTGCCTCTGTTCATCTTCATGGCCGCGCTCCTGGAACGGTCGGGCATCGCGCGCGACATGTACTCGTCGCTGAACGTGTGGCTGTCCAAGACCCGCGGCGGCATCGCCATCGTGACCTCGATCATGGCCGTCATCATGGCAGCCATGTCCGGGATCATCGGCGGCGAGGTGGTGCTGCTGGGCCTGATC
>JBFHFG010000229.1:0-5571 GCA_041583815.1 Halovulum sp. | reverse complement strand
TCGTCACCGCGCTGGCCGAGCAGGGCCCGAAGCCCAGCACCTGGGACGAAGTCGACCCGTCGCTGCCCGCCATCGCCATCGAAGTCCTGGGCCCCCCGCCGTCGTCGGGCACCCGTGACGCGTTCGAAGAACTGGTGATGGAAGAAGGTTGCGAAGGCGCCGGCATCGAGTGCGACGGCATCTCGATCCGCGAAGACGGTGCCTACGTCGAAGCTGGCGAGAACGACAACCTGATCGTCTCGAAGCTGGAAGCCAACCCGAACGCCCTGGGCGTGTTCGGCTTCTCGTTCCTGGACCAGAACGCCGATGCCCTGAAAGGGGCGACGGTCGACGGTGTCGAGCCGACCTTCGACAACATCGCCTCGGGTGATTATCCCGTGTCGCGCTCGTTGTACTTCTACATCAAGAAAGCGCACGTCGGCGTCGTTCCCGGCATCGAAGAGTATGCGGCCGAGTTCACCTCGGAAGCTGCGGCCGGCGAAGATGGCTACCTGGTCGACAAAGGCCTGATCCCGCTGCCGGAAGAAGCTTTCGAAGCCAACGCGGAAGCCGTTGCCAGCCTGAAGCAGCTGGAAAAGTCCGAGCTGGAGTAATCCCACTCGATCGAGATCGTGCAGGGGCGGCCATGTGCCGCCCCTGCCGACGCGTTGCGCGGCCAGGAAAGCCGCGAAAGGGCAGGAACCACCCTAGATGACCAGTGCCGTCTTCCTATTTATCTTCGTCCTGGCGTTCGTTTTTCTCTTTCTCGCCCGCCAGCGTGCGACCGCCGTGGCAGGCGGCCAACTGGCAAGCCTGCATTCCCGGCCGAACTATCACGGGCTTTACGCATTTCTTCTGACCGTCATCGGTGGGTTGCTGACGCTGATCGCTCTGTCGACCCTGACCGATCTTTATATTGACGGAACGCTGAGCCGTTCGATCGCCGACGCGGTGCCCGATGCGCCGCGGATCGAGCGCCAGTTGATCCTTTCCGACGCCAAGTCCATCGCCACTGGCGGGGTCTCGTCCGCACAGGACCAGTTGCGGCAGGACATTGCCGACAGGTTCGGTTCGCTCGAGACGATGCGCACCTGGGGTGTCGCCTTGCTGAGCCTGGGCATCGCGGTCATGGGTGGGTTGAGGGCGGTCCGGGGGATCACCCCCGAGTTCCGCGCCCGCAACAGGTCCGAGGGCATCATCCGTACGATCCTGGCGATCTGTGCGGGCATCGCGATCCTGACCACGATCGGCATCGTGCTGTCGCTGATCTTCGAGACGCTGAACTTCTTCAACAATATCGGCTGGCGCGTCGACAAGTTCCTGTTCGGCACCCGCTGGTCGCCGCTGTCGGGTGTGCACTCGGGCGAGATGGACCCCGACAAGGTCGGCGCTGTGCCGCTGTTCGCCGGCACGCTGCTGATCACGGCCATCGCGATGCTGGTCGCGGTTCCGGTCGGCCTGTTTGCCGCGATCTACCTGTCGGATTTCGCGTCCAAGCGGGTGCGGGCCTGGGCCAAGCCGATGCTCGAGATCCTGGCCGGTGTGCCGACCGTGGTCTACGGCTTCTTCGCCGCGATCACCGTGGCGCCGTTCATCCGCCGCACCGGCGAGTCGCTGGGCCTGAGCGTGGCGTCGGAATCGGCGCTGGCCGCGGGGCTGGTGATGGGGATCATGATCATCCCGTTCATCTCGTCGCTGTCCGATGACGTGATCAACGCGGTGCCGCAGTCGCTGCGCGACGGCTCGTACGGGCTGGGCGCCACCAAGGCCGAGACGATCCGCCAGGTGGTCATGCCGGCCGCGCTGCCGGGCCTCGTGTCCGCGGTGCTGCTGGGCATTTCCCGTGCAGTGGGCGAGACGATGATCGTCGTCATGGCCGCGGGGCAGGGTGCGAACCTGACGCTGAACCCGCTGGACGCCGTGACAACGGTGACGGTGCAGATCGTCATGCTGATCACCGGCGATACCGAGGCGAAAGTCGCCGCCGGTCCTGCCTTCACCCTGGGCTTCACGCTGTTCTGCGTGACGCTGCTGCTGAACATCGTGGCGCTGCGTGTGGTGCGCAAGTACCGCGAAATGTATGACTGAGGGGGCCGTCGAAATGGTCGCGATCGCAGATCTCTCTGCCCAGCACGGGTCCGAGAACTCGGCACGCAAGCTGAAGCGGCGCCGCATGGCGCAGCTGCGGCTGCAAACCTACGGCATCATGGCGATCGGCTTTGCCGCGCTGGCCCTGGTAACGCTGATGTGGACCGTCGTGGGCAACGCATTTCAGGCAATGAGCGAAAGCTACGTCACGCTGGAAGTGCCTCTCGACGATCCGGAACTGGTCTCGGGCGATGCCGAGGCGCTGAACCGGTTCAACTACGACGGACTGGTCAAGGACGTGCTGAAGGCCGAGTTCCCCTCGGCCAGCGGCCGCACCCAGCGGCGCGAGCTCTACGACCTGGTCAGTTCGGGCGCGCAGTTCGAACTGCGCGAGGCGGTTCTGCAGGACCCCTCCCTGGCGGGCCAGACGGTGACGGTGGAACTGCTCGCCTCGGACGTGGCGGACCTTTACCTCAAGGGCAGCTACGGTTCGCTTGAGGCCCGTCCGCACGAGGGTTCGCTCAGCATCGTGCCGTCCGAGGATGGCGATACCTTCCAGGTGACGTCGACCACGCCCGATTTCGCGGAAGCACTGGCACAGGCCAAGCTGGCGCTGTTGGACCAGGCCGCGTTCCAGCGCAACCAGGCGCGTCTGCAGAACCGCGGCGTCGAGGTTTTTGGCCGCCAGGCCGAGGAAACGGCCGATCCGGACGAGCGCAAGCGCCTGCTGGCGCAGGTCGAGACCCGCTCGGCCGAGCGGGACCGCTTGCTGGATGTTGCCGACGGGCTGGAAGCGCGTGCCCGCCAGGATGGCGGCGCCGAGGCGCTGGATACGTCTGCACCGTCGGTGCTTCTGCGTGTGGGCGGTGGCTGGCTGAAGATGATCGAGGTCAACGATAACGGCGGCATCGCCGAACCCGTTGTCCCGGTCGAGCCGGTCGAAAGCCTGCCTGCCGATGCCTGGGGCTATTTCATCCACGACCTGCCCGAAGCGTCGCGCAAGGTATCGGACCGTCAGATCGTCTGGATCGAGACGCTCAAGGAGCGCGGTCAGGTGGACACCGTGTTCAACACCCGGTTCTTCACCGCAGGCGACAGCCGCGAGCCGGAACTGGCGGGGATCTGGGGTGCTGCCGTTGGCTCTTTCTGGACGATGCTGGTGACCTTCCTGCTGGCGTTCCCGATCGGGGTGCTGGCCGCGATCTATCTGGAAGAGTTCGCGCCGAAGAACCGGATCACCGATTTCGTAGAGGTGAACATCAACAACCTGGCCGCCGTGCCCTCGATCGTCTTCGGCCTGCTGGGGCTGGCGGTGTTCCTGGGCTTCTTCGGGGTTCCGCGCTCATCGCCGCTGGCAGGCGGGATCGTGTTGGCCCTGATGACGCTGCCGACGATCATCATCGCCAGCCGCGCGGCAATCCGTGCGGTCCCGCCCTCGATCCGCGACGCGGCGCTGGGACTGGGCGCATCGAAGCTGCAGACCAGCTTTCACCACGTGCTCCCGCTGGCGATGCCCGGCATCCTGACCGGGACGATCATCGGCATGGCCCAGGCCCTGGGCGAGACCGCGCCGCTGATCATGATCGGCATGGTTGCGTTCATCGTCGATGTGCCCACGGGCATCACCGACAGCGCCACCGTCCTGCCGGTGCAGGTGTTCCGCTGGTCCGACTTCCCCGAGCGTGCGTTCGAGGCGCGGACGGCCGCGGCGATCTGCATGCTGCTGCTGTTCCTCGTGCTGATGAACGCGCTGGCGGTTTTCCTTCGCAAACGTTTCGAACGCCGCTGGTAAGCGGACAGGAGATTTTTGATGTCCCATGCCGACATGACCGATATCGCGACGAACCAGCAGATGCCCGGATCGTCGGACACCAAGATACGGGCCCGCGACGTCCACGTGTTCTATGGCCAGACCGAGGCCATCAAGGGGGTCGACGTCGACATCCTGAGCAACACCGTCACGGCCTTCATCGGCCCGTCGGGCTGCGGGAAGTCCACGTTCCTGCGCTGCCTGAACCGGATGAACGACACCATCGACAGCTGCCGCGTGACCGGCGAGATCCTGCTGGACGGCGGCGACATCTACGACCGCAAGGTCGATCCGGTGCAGCTGCGCGCCCGCGTGGGCATGGTGTTCCAGAAGCCGAACCCGTTCCCCAAGTCGATCTATGACAACGTCGCCTACGGCCCCCGGATCCACGGTCTGGTCTCGAACAAGGCCGACCTGGATTCCATCGTCGAGCAGTCGCTGCGCAAGGCCGCGCTGTGGGACGAGGCAAAGGATCGCCTGGACCAGCCCGGCACCGGCCTATCCGGTGGTCAGCAGCAACGCCTGTGCATCGCGCGCACCATCGCGGTCAACCCGGAAGTCATCCTCATGGATGAACCCTGCTCGGCACTGGACCCGATCGCCACCGCCATCATTGAAGAACTGATTGATGAGTTACGCGAGAACTTCACGATTGCAATCGTGACGCATTCCATGCAGCAGGCAGCGCGCGTCTCGCAGCGCACGGCCTATTTTCACCTCGGCAACCTTATCGAAGTGGGCCAGACGGATCAGATCTTCACCAACCCGAGACATCAGCTTACCGAAGATTACATTACCGGTCGCTTTGGCTGATATACAGGCAGGGTAATGGCGCAACTGCCGGTGCAACAGGTATATTTACTCGAACGCCAGCATTAAACCGGCAGATTCCCAGTAATGTTTCTCTTCTTTAAGGTCACCCAATGTCAACGGCCGATCATCCAGCCAGTCTTCGGGAAACCTCAGCGATAATGCATCACTGTCGACTGCAGCCTGTACCGGCGGTAATGCGCTGGTGGAGCGCCCGCGTTTCAGCAACACGGCCAGTCGCAGAATCAACGTCAGCCGCTGACATTTCAGCTGCTGCCCCTGCGGCAGGGTTTTCCACAGGCTGACCGGGATCTTACGCCGATGCCCTCGCACCAGTAATGACAGAAAACCCTGTTCCTGGATCGTGAAACCGGCCAGGTCAAAGTTCTGCACCAGATAAGCGCCATGCTTGTGATAACCACTATGGGCAACCACCAGCCCGATCTCATGCAGCCGTGCCGCCCATTTCAGCCAGTGCCAGTCATCCTGGCCGAGCTGCCAGACCTTGCTCACTTCCTCGAATAACTGACGAGCCGCCCGCTCGACCCGCTGGCCATGCCTGGCATCGACATGAAAGCGAGCGAGCATATTATCCACGCTACTGTTACGCGGGTCCTTGTCCTGCAGCCGTCCGAGCATGTCGTACAACACTCCCTCGCGCAGCGCCCCCTGCGAGACATTCATGGATTCGATGTCCAGCGCATCGAACACGGCATACAGTACGGCAAAACCACCCGCCAGCACCGGCCGGCGATTCTCCGACATGCCGGCCAACTCAAGCTTCTCAACATGATCCACCGCCAGGATTGCCTTGCGCAGTTTTTTCAGTGATGACCAGGTAATACCCTGCTCGCTCCAGCCATTGGCCAGCACAATCTCTCGGA
>JBFHFG010000228.1:0-5598 GCA_041583815.1 Halovulum sp. | reverse complement strand
GGCGCGGGCTTCGTCTGCCAAGACAGCGGTAATCTTCAGCACGTTGCTGGGCATGATCTCGGGCTCGGCCGCGGGGAATGTAGCGGTCACCGGCACAATGACGATCCCGATGATGAAGCGTGAAGGCTACAAGCCGCATCAGGCCGGCGCGATCGAGGCGGTGGTCTCGACAGGCGGTCAGATCATGCCGCCGGTCATGGGCGCTGCCGCCTTCATCATGGCCGAGATCATTGGCGTTCCCTATTCCTCGATCATGGCGGCGGCGCTGATCCCCGCCCTGCTGTTCTTCGCTTCGATCTTCTTCGTCGTCCATCTTCAGGCATTGCGCATCGGCATCGGTCAGACCACCGATACCGGCGCGCCGCAGACGCTGAGCCAGATCCTGATCCCGGGGTTGCGTTTCATCATTCCGTTCTTCCTGCTGGTCGGGATGATGGTGCAGGGCTACTCGCCCTTCCGCGCCTCGTTCATGGCCCTGGGCGTGCTTCTGGCCGGATGTGCGGTGTACGAACTGCGCGATCTGGCCAGTGCGAAGAGCTTCTTCAAACGGGTGCTGGATGCGCTGGAATCGGGCACGCTGTCGGTGATGTCCATCGCTGTGGCCTGTGCCGCGGCGGGGATCATCGCGGGCGTCCTGGCGATGACCGGGCTTGGGTCCAAGATCTCGGGGTTGATCGTGCTGGCCTCGGGCGGGATCCCGGTGGCGGCGCTGCTGTTGACGATGCTGACCTCGATCGTGCTGGGCATGGGGCTGCCCACCACCGCGGCCTACCTGATCCTGGCCACAGTGGTGGCCCCGGCGCTGGTGAACATGGGGGTGCCGGTGTTGACCGCGCATCTGTTCGTATTCTTCTATGGCTGCATTTCGACCATCACACCGCCGGTGGCGCTGGCGTCCTATGTGGCGGCCGGTATCGCGGGTGCCGAGATCAACAAGACCAGCTGGACCGCCTTTGCATTCGGCATCACCAGCTTCATCCTGCCGTTCATGTTCTTCTTCGGTCCCGGCCTGCTGATGCAGGGATCGGTGATCGAGATCGCGATGGCGGCGGCCACCGGGCTTGCGGCGGTGTTCTGTTTCGCTGTGGCGGTAACGGGGTATTTCTACCGGCCGCTCGGGCCGGGTTTGCGGGCAGTGTTCGTGCTTGCGGGCGCCCTTCTGATGTACCAATCGTTGCCGACCGACGCGCTTGGCATTCTTGCCCTCGTCGGGATCGGCATGGCCTTGCGCGCGCAAAGTCTGCGCCCTGCGTTGAACGGATAGCGGAATGCCCGAGATATCGCTGGCCGATCCGGCCGGATTGGCCGCCGTCTTTGCCGCCCTGTTCCTGGGCGGCATCCTGAAGGGGGCGACGGGCGCCGGTCTGCCGGTAATCGCGATCCCGGTGATCAGCGCCGTCTACGACGTACGGGTGGCCGTCGCGCTGATGGTGATGCCGAACCTGGTCACAAACCTTTGGCAAGTCTGGCGGCACCGGGCCGATCAGGTTGAGGGCGGTTTCGGCTGGATCTTCGCCGGTTGGGGTGCGCTCGGTGCGGCGGCGGGGACCTTCCTGCTGGTCTGGCTGCCGGTGTCGGTCATGCAGTTGGCGATGGTGGCCATCATTCTGGGCTATATCGCTCTGCGGTTGTTGAGGCCCGACGTGTCCATCGTCGCCGAGGTTGCCCGCCGTCTGGTCGGCCCCATCGGCTTCGCAGGGGGCATCCTGCAAGGCGCTACGGGGATCTCCTCGCCTGTCTCGGTCACCTTCCTGAACGCCATGCGGCTTCCGAGGCTGGCCTTCATCCACACGATCTCGTGCTTCTTCGCGGTGATGTGTGCCGGCCAGGCGGCGGTGCAGATCCACTATGGCCTTCTGACGCTGCACCTGGTCGTGCTCGGCCTGGCGGCGCTGGTGCCGATGTTCATGGCGATGCCGGTCGGGGAGTGGATAGGCCGCAGGATCAGCGCACGGACATTCGATCGGGTCATGGTCGCCTTCCTTGCTATCCTGTCGCTGCGGCTGGTCTGGGTCGAACTGATCTGACGCCCGGGAGGCTGCGGGCAGGCACCCTATTGTGCCGTCCGGATATCGAGCAGAAGTTTCTGGGAACCCTTCGGCATGGGCCGGGCGTTGGGCCATGAGGTCCGATGATGAAGGGGGATCCGATGTCCTATGTCCGCTTCGCGCTGATGATCGCGTGTTCGACTATCGTGATGTACGGATTGATGTACCTGAACACCTACGCGTGGGAGCATGTCTTCTTCAGCGAGACCCGCGCCTACATGGCCCTCGTCATGGGTGCGGCAATGGCCATCGTCATGCTGGCGTTCATGCTGGGCATGTACCGCAGCCGGATTCTGAACATGACGATCTTTGCCGGGGCCACGGCGGCTTTCGCGCTGTCGCTGTGGCTGGTGCGCAGCCAGGTCACCGTGGACGGCGCCAGCTATATGCGGGCGATGATCCCGCACCACTCGATTGCGATCATGACGTCGGAACGGGCGGGGATCGAGGATGCCCGCGTCCGCAAGCTTGCTGACGAGATCATCGCCGCGCAGCGCCGTGAAATCGCCGAGATGCGGCACCTGATCGCCGATGTAGCTGCGGGCAAGGTCACGAACGAGGTCTATCAGGACCCGCCGGCGCAGGTGGGCACCGTTGAGGACGCGCTGAACAATACCCTGCTGGCAGAGCTGGATCCGTCGACGCTGGATGCGGAAGAGGCCGCGCAGGCCATCGACACATTGAACGGGTGCCGCTTCCACCGCGCGGCCGAGGGCGATCCGGTGTTGTGGATCTCGGCCGACCAGACCAGTGCCGTGACCAAGCTGAATGGGGTCATCATCCGGCTGGAGGGCGAGGGCGACACCCTGCGGGCCGAGGGGCTTACCATGACCGTCAACGAACTGGGCGACGACGCGACATGGCGCGCCGACAGCGCCCTTTCCTTCAGCCTCGAGAATGGGCCCTCGGCAGGTTATCGCGGTGTCCTGCGCTGCGGGTGATCGTGACCGCAGTATACTACGGGTTTAGCGCTTCGATGGCTTCTCCCACGCGGGCGCTTTGCCGATCCGGTCCAGGAGGAAGTCCATGAACGCACGGACCTTCACCGTCAGGACGTTCGCCTTGGGATAGACCAGCCACAGGACAGACTGGTCGCTGACGACGTAGTCGGGCAACACTCGCACCAGCGATCCGTCGGCAAGTTCCCGGTGCACCAGCCAGGTCGAGTTCACCGAAATACCGGCCCCGGCAAGTGTCGCGCTTTTCTGACTGTCGCCGTCGTCGATCACCAGCCGCGTGGCGGCTTGCGCAGGATCGAACCTGCCGGTCTTGCCGTCGGGGCCGCTCAAGGGGCGGACCGACTGGTCCCGAAAGGCGATAAGCTGATGCGTATTAAGGTCATCTGGGGTTGCGGGCGCACCGTGCTGTTCCAGGTAGCCGGGCGAGGCGCAGAGCACCCGCGTATCATCCGCCAACTTCCGCCCCTTCAGGCTGGTATCCTCCAGCGCCAGGTTGCGCAGCGCCAGATCGAAGCTGCCCTCGATCAGGTCGAACTGCGTGTCGGACAGGCGCAAGTCCAGCCGAACCGCCGGGTGGAGCGTCAGGAAATCGGGAATGATCGGCGCGATGTAGAGTTGTGCGAAACTGCTGGGCGCTGCGAAACGCAATGTGCCCGTCGCGACCGGGTTGCCGGCGCCCAGGGCGGCGCGACCGGCGGCCTCCTGCGCCAGGATCTCGCGCGCATAGGGCAGGAATTCGCTGCCTTCCAGCGACAGCGAAACCTTGCGCGTCGAGCGGTGCAGCAAGTCCGCCCCGACCGAGCGTTCCAGCTTGGCCAGACGCGCGCTTGCCACCGCTGGCGCCATGCCCAGCGAACGGCCCGCCGCGCTGATGTTCAATTTCTCTGCTGCTAGGACGAACAGGCGCAGGCTGTCAGTGTCCACAATTATATCCTATTTCCGAATTAAGTTGACGGATTCTGCTCATTTATATCCGCTATGCAGCATGTAAATCTTGGGCAAGTCAAGGCGCACCGAGGCCCATGAGGCAGTGCTGCCAATCCGTTCCGACAAACTGCGCCCGGAGGAGGTACAAGAGATGACCTGTTGTTTCGCTATTGCCGCCGATCCCACCGGCGACGGATGGATGAAAGCCGTCCTGCCATGCTGAAGATCGTCGATGACACTGGCTTCGCGGCCATGAACCGGGCCTACAACAAGGTGTTCCGCCCGAACCGCCTGAGCCTTGGTCTGGTGGTTCCGCTGGAAAGCTATGCCAACGGTCCGGTGCCCACGATGGCCCGCCATGTAGAGCGCGTTCAACTGGCCGAGAGCCTTGGGTTTTCCGCCGTCTGGCTGCGCGACGTGCCGTTCAACGTGCCCTCTTTCGGGGATGCGGGACAGATCCACGATCCGTTCGTCTATCTGGGCTTGCTGGCCGGGCGGACCGAAAGGATCGGGTTAGGCGTCTCCAGCATCGTTCTGCCGTTGCGCCATCCGGCACACGTGGCCAAGGCTGCGGCCACTGCCGATGTCCTGTCGGACGGGCGCCTGTTGCTGGGCGTGGCCTCGGGCGACCGGCCCGAGGAATATCCCGCGATGAACCTGCACCATGCGGAACGCGGCGCGCGGTTTCGGGACAGTTTCGACTACATCAGGCGGATGGCGGACAGCGCACCGACTTTCGACAACCCGTTCGGCAGCCCGGCGGGTGGGCTGGACATGCTGCCCAAACCGGTCGCCGGGCGGCTGCCCTTGCTTGTTACCGGCGGAAGCCAGCAATCCCCGGATTGGGTGGCGCAGAATGGCGATGGCTGGATGACCTATCCCCGCCCGACGCAGGCGCAGGCCCAGGTAATTGCGGATTGGCGCGCCCGGGTGCAGGCGGCGGGTCAGGGCGAGAAGCCGGTGATGCAGCCGCTCTACGTCGATCTGGACGAAGACGTCTCGGCGCCCGCGCAGCCGATCCATCTTGGCTTTCGGGTGGGCGCACGTGGCCTGCGGTCCTACCTCGCCACCTTGCAGGACATTGGCGTGAACCACGTGGCTCTGAACCTGCGGTTCAATCGGGCCGAAATCGAAACGACCTTGCGACGGCTGGCCGACGACGTCCTGCCGGACTTTACCGAGTGAAGGAAACGACCAGATGACCAAAACCATCCTGATCTCGGGATCGACCGACGGCATCGGGCTTGAGACTGCGAAACATCTGGCGGGTGCGGGCCATGACCTGCTGCTGCATGGCCGCAATCCGGCGAAACTGGAAAGGGCCGTGCAGGCCGTGACCGCGCAGGGCGGTGGCGGCCGGATCGAAGGTCATGTCGCGGACCTGTTGCACATGGCCGAGGTCGGAGAGCTTGCCGATAGGGTTGCAGCGGCACATCCAAAGATTGATGTTCTGATCAACAACGCGGGCATCTACCGGACGTCGGACGAGGTCACTGCGGAGGGGCTGGACGTGCGGTTTGCCGTCAACACGATTGCGCCCTATCTGCTGACCAAGCGGCTGTTGCCGGTGATGGGGGCGGGTGCACGTATCCTCAACCTGTCTTCGGCGGCGCAGGCGCCGGTCGATCTGTCGGCGCTTGCCGGCGGGCGGCGGATGGAGGCCT
>JBFHFG010000227.1:0-5598 GCA_041583815.1 Halovulum sp. | reverse complement strand
TCGCGCGGCTCGTTCGAGCCTTGCATCTTGCGCTTTTCACGCTCCTGCCGGCGGCGCATGGCCGCGACCGAGCGTTGACGGCCGCCTTCGCCGGTCGCCTGCGTGATCGTCAGCTTGCCCGAACGACGGCGGTCGGTGCCGGGGCCCTTGCCGCCCTTGGGGGCCTGCTGGGGACGCCGGTCTTCCTGCGGACGGTCGGTCTTGGTGGCCTTGGCCGGACCCTTGCCGGATTCGGCGCGGGCTGCGGCTGCCTGTGCGGCTGCCGGGTCAAGATCTTCTTCCTTCTTGGCCGTTTCGCGGGCCGGACGGGCCTTCTCGGCCTCCTTCGCGGCTTTTTCGCGCTCTTCGCGCTCACGCTCTTCGGCTTCCTTGCGCTGGCGGGCGATCTCACGCTCACGCTCTTCGCGCTCGGCCTGTTCCTTCTCGGCGCGCAGCCGGGCCATTTCCTCTTCGCGGGCCTTTTCCTCGGCGCGAAGACGCGTGGCGCGCTGGGCTTCCTCGGCCTTGGCGGCCTGAAGAGCCTTCAGCCGGCGCTCGCGCTCGGTGTCGGACAGCTGGCGTTCCGCCGTCCCGGCGCCAACGCGGCCACCGGCCTGGGCGTTCTTGGGCACGACGACACGCTTGCGCTTGCGCTCCACCGTCACCGACTTGGACCGGCCATGCGAGAAGCTCTGCTTCACATGACTCGTCTCGGTCCCGCCACCGCGAACCCCGAGAGTTTTGCCCTTGTCGGTTCTGTCTTTCGTATCGCTCATGCGCAGTACTTACCTTTCCGCGGGGACCCGTTCCCCGCCGTGCCGACCAACCGGCGCCCGCTGGCGCGCGTCAGTCCTGATTTCGTCCCATCCCGGCCAATCGCGCCGATTCATATCGTACGCGGTCACCGAGTCCACCAGAAACCAGCGCCGCATGTATCACACGATCCCGACCGAAAGCCAAACCCAATTCCGCCGCTGTAAGCGTGGTGAAATGGGTATTCTCGCCTTCGGGCGGGCGCAATCTCATGCGCTCGCGCGCCGATCCGTCGGCCGCTTGCAGCAGGCAGGTCGCCTCGCCCCGCTCCAGCGCAGCCTTCACTTTCTCCAGGCCGGTTACCGCCTGGCCGGCCTTTCGGGCCAGCGACAGCAACTCGACCACCCGTGCCGCCAGCAGATCCGCGACCTGCTTTGCCAGGTCCGGGTCCGCCTTCACGGCGCGTTTCGCCGCGCGCGAGAAAAGCCCCTTGCGCGCAGCCTTGTCTATGGCCCCGGCATCGGCCGAAACCCACATTCCCCGGCCCGGCAACTTCTCGGCCAGATCTGGTACGACCTGGTCTTCGGGGCCGATCACGAACCGGATCAACCCGGCCTTCCCGCCCCGCTCGCCGGTGGCGATGCACCGGCGTTCAGGTTCGGGTCCGGTCTTCTTCTTACCGCCACGCGACATCAGGGGCTCCCCGGACGCCACCGCCTCAGGCGGTCTCCTCCTCCTGGGCTTCCCCGGTGTCGGCGTCGGTCCCGGCATCGCCATCGGCGTCGTCACCTTCGCCCTCGGCGTCGGTTTCGTCGCCCTTCATCTGGGCAGCCATTTCCTCTTCCGAGATCCAGCCCAGCTTCAGCCGCGCACCCATGATCAGGTGCTGGGCTTCTTCCAGGCTCATGTCGAACTGCTCCAGCAGGCCGTCGTCCTTGACGCGCTTGCCGTCGACGGTGGTATAGCCGCCGGCCAGCTCCCAATCGGCGCACCGGGCGAATTCCTCGAGGTTGAGGATGCCGTCCTCGGCCAGCTTCTCGATCATTTGGGGTGTCAGGCCCTCATAGTCAAACAGGTCCTGCTGCACGCCCATCTCGCGGGCCTTCTCAAGCGCCTTCTGATTGATCTCTACCAGGCTTTCGCGGGCACGGGCCTGAAGCTCTTCGGCGGTGCCCTCGTCAAAGCCCTCGATCGAGGTCAGCTCGTCGAGGTCGACATAGGCGACTTCTTCCAGCGTCTCGAACCCTTCCGAGACCAGCAGCTGAGCGACCATCTCGTCGACGTTCATGGTGTCCATGAAGTTCTGGGTCTGCTCGGCGAACTCGCGCTGACGGCGCTCGCTTTCCTCGGCCTCGGTCATGATGTCGATGTCGAACCCGGTCAGCTGGCTGGCCAGGCGCACGTTCTGACCGCGGCGGCCAATGGCCAGCGACAGCTGGTCGTCGGGAACCACGACCTCGATCCGCTCGGCGTCCTCGTCGAAGACGACCTTGGTCACCTCGGCGGGCTGCAGCGCGTTGACCAGGAAGGTCGGCTGATCCTCGTTCCAGGGGATGATGTCGATCTTCTCGCCCTGAAGCTCGTTCACCACGGCCTGCACGCGGCTGCCGCGCATACCGACACAGGCGCCGACAGGGTCGATGGCGTTGTCATAGCTGATGACGCCGATCTTGGCGCGCGAGCCGGGGTCACGGGCCACGGCCTTGATCTCGATGATGCCGTCATAGATCTCGGGCACTTCCATCTTGAACAGCTCGGCCATGAACTCGGGCGCGGTGCGGCTCAGGAAGATCTGCGGACCACGGGTCTCCAGGCGCACGTCGCGGATATAGGCGCGGATCCGGTCGCCGGGGCGATAGGTCTCGCGGTTGATCAGCTGGTCGCGGCGCACGATGGCCTCGCCCCGGCCGACATCGACGATGACGTTGCCGTATTCCACGCGCTTGACCAGACCGTTGATGATCTCGCCGACGCGATCCTTGAATTCCTCGTACTGGCGCTCACGCTCGGCCTCGCGGACCTTCTGCATGATGACCTGCTTGGCCGACTGGGCGGCGATCCGGCCCATTTCGGGCGGCGGCAGCTCGTCGCGGATCTCGTCGCCGACGGCAGGGTGATCCAGGAACTGCTTCGCATCCTCGACGGTCAGTTCGGTAAAGCCGTTCTCGACCTCGTCCACGACGGTGCGGACGCGGTGCATGGTCAACTCGCCGGTGCGCGGGTCGATATGGGCGCGGATGTCGTATTCCGCGCCGTAGCGAGAGCGTGCCGCCTTGGCATAGCTCTCTTCCATCGCTTCGATCACCAGCGCCGGGTCGATCATCTTCTCGCGCGCCACGGCGTCCGCGATCTGCAACAGCTCCAGCCTGTTGGCGGAAGTCACACTCATGTCGCGTCCTCTTCTTGCTCTATCTCGTCGAAGGCTGCCGGGTCGAACCCGGCGTCCTTGCGTCCCTTAAGATCTGCGGCGATCAGCGCATCGGTCAGCACCAGCTTCGCCTCGGTCAGCCAGTCGAAGGGCAACCCGATGGTGCCTTCCTGGATCTCGACCAGCACTTCGCCGTCCTCGACCCCGCGCAGCACGCCCTTGAAGTTCTTGCGTCCGTCGATCAGCTCGGCGGTCTGCAGTTTCACCTCGTGGCCGTCCCAGGTCTCGAAATCCTTCAGCCGGGTCAGCGGCCGGTCGATACCGGGGCTCGACACCTCCAGGCTGTATTCTCCCTCGATCGGGTCTTCCACGTCCAGCACGGCAGAAACCGCCCGGCTGATCTTGGCGCAGTCGTCCACCTCGATATTGCCTTCGGGCGTATCGGCCATGATCTGCAAAAGCGGTCTTCTGCCGCCCATGAACCGCAGGCGCACCAACTCGTAACCCAACCCCTCGATCGTGGGAGTCACGATCTCGGCCAGGCGACGGTCCATCTGCGCTTTGGCGATCAGGTCGGTCATAGGCACCTTCCAATTCGCCCGGTTCCGCCAAGGGCAGTGCGCCGGGCACAAAAAAACGGGCCAGCGGCCCGTTAACACTCGTCCGGTGGAAGCTTGGGTTTGGACCCCAGTCTTGCCGCTGTTGAGTGGCTAAATAAGTCCTCGCCCGCCGGGATGCAAGCGAATTGTGACTCAGGCGGTCGCAAGCGCGGCATCGTACTCGGCCGCACGGCGCACGGCGGGCCGGTCCAGGCAGCGTTTCACCCAGTCCCTGATCTGCGGCACGTCGGGCGTTGCATCGGGCATCCATGCAAAGGTCGAACTGATCAGGATATCTGCCGCGCTGAACCGCTCGCCCAGCAGGTAGGGCTGGTGTTCCAGCGCATGGGCCAGCGCCGCCTGCACCTCGGGAAGACCGCGGAAGGTGGTCTGCAGCAACGGGTGTTCCAGCCCCGCGAACTGGTGGACATAGACCGGCTCCATCACGTCGCCATACCACGCCATCCAGGACAGGAACGGGCCGCGCCCCGGCGCGCCGGGCATCGGTGCCAGCCCCGCCTCGGGGAATATCTCGCACAGATAGACCATGATCGCGCTCGACTCGCGGATCACCTCTCCGTCATGCACCAGCAGCGGCACCTTGCCCTCAGGATGCGGGTTCGCCGCGTCCGGCCCGCCCGAGCCGTCCCGGCGTGCCACCACCACCGGCCGGATATCGACCTTGTCCCGCGCGCCCAGTTCTTCCAGCAGCTGTACGACCCGCGTCGAGCGGGAATGATAGGCGTGGTAAAGCGTCAGCATTTGCAAATTCCCCATGTAGAACGCAGTCCCCGGCGGCTGCGTGTCCGTCCTAGACCACCCCTCCTGACAGCGTCATGTCAGGATAGGTGTCAGGCGGCGATCACGGCGCGGTTCTGCTGCTTGGCGGGTGCGCCATCATGGGCACTGCGCAGGCAGCACGGCTGATCTAAACTGCCCCTGCGGCCGCGACCGGCCACGTCAGGAAAGAGTAATTTCATGCTGACACGCGAGATGTTGGAAACCCAAGGCAATTTCCTGTTCCGCTGGCGCGGACAGATGCCGCTGGTCTTCATTCCCTGGTTGGCCTTCGCGGTGTTCCGCGGCGAGCCGATCGAGGCAGCCTATGGCGAAACCATCGGAGAGGCCTTCGCCACCCTCGCCGCGCTGTGCCTGATCGGCGGCATCGCGCTGCGCATCCTCGCCGTCGCCTTCGCGCCGCGCGGAACCTCGGGGCGGAACACCCGGCAGGGGCAGGTGGCCGAAAGCCTGAACACCACCGGGGTGTACGCGCTGTGCCGCAACCCGCTCTACCTTGGCAACTGCATGATGTACGTCGGCCTTGCCGCGCTCAGCCAGGATGTCCTTCTGACGCTGGTGATGGCCCTGACGCTGGTCCTCTACTACGAACGGATCATTATGGCCGAGGAACGCTTTCTCGAAGCGCGCTTCGGTGCCGAGTACACCGACTGGGCTGCGCGGGTTCCGGCGTTCTTCCCGCGTCTGACCGGTTGGGTCCGGCCCGCGTACGCTTTCAGCCTGCGCTCCGTGATGCGGCGCGAATACCCCGGCTGGCTGGCCGCCGTGCTGCTGGCGACGCTGATCCACCTGGGCCAGGACCAGGTCGAGGGCGAGCCACTGACCGAGGACATGGCGCTGTGGATCTTCGCCCTGCTCGCCGTGATCGGCTGCATCACCCTCGATCAGCTGAAAAAGCGGACGACGGTGCTGAACGTCGCCGGGCGATAGACCCGGCTTTCTGGCCCGTAATCGGGGCTCCGATGCGGGCCGGTTCCGGCGTTTACACTGTTTTAACAAACAGTTCCCGAATGATTTCATATATTTAAGGGGGTTTTCACTGTGAAAACCCCGCTCCGGCCTCGGTTTTCGCGCCGATACCGCCCGGTCACGCGCAGGGTG
>JBFHFG010000226.1:0-5673 GCA_041583815.1 Halovulum sp. | reverse complement strand
TTTCTTGTCCAGGCCATAGGCCAGCGCGGCCCCAGTCGGTTCGTGTATGATGCGCAGGACTTCCAGGCCCGCGATCTTGCCCGCGTCCTTGGTCGCCTGCCGCTGGGCGTCGTTGAAGTAGGCCGGAACGGTGATGACGGCCTTGTCCACCTTCTCGCCCAGGTACGCCTCGGCGGTTTCCTTCATCTTCTGCAGGATGAAGGCCGAGATCTGGGACGGCGCGTAGTTCTCGTCCTTCACGCGCACCCAGGCGTCGCCATTGTCCCCCTCGACGATATCGTAGGCGACCATGTCCTTGTCCTTGGCGACCACGGGGTCGGACAGGCGGCGGCCGATCAGGCGCTTGATGGCGAACAGCGTGTTGGTTGGGTTGGTGACGGCCTGCCGCTTTGCGGACTGGCCGACCAGGCGCTCATCTTCGGTGAACGCGACGATCGAGGGCGTGGTCCGCGCCCCTTCCGAGTTCTCCACGACCTTCGCCTGGCTGCCGTCCATGATGGCAACGCAGGAGTTCGTGGTCCCGAGGTCGATACCGATGACTTTCGACATGACTTTCCTCTTCCGGCGATTGCGAGGCCAGGTCCGCGGGGCGGCCCCCGGTCCTCATCCCTTGATTATCCGGGGCTTGGCCGTTCCGGCGGACACCCCGATCCGTTGCGGTATATAGGGACCGCATTTTGGGGCTGCAACAGCGTCGCCCGCGCGCGGGGCGCACTTTTTTCACGGGATTGTGACCGGCGGGGCGCGCCGGACGCACTTCCTTGTGGCCGTAGAGAGAGGTTCGGCATGCAGATACTGGACACCGGGATCGAGGGACTGACCCTGCACAAGGGCCTGCTGGACCGCGCCGCGCAGCAGGCTCTGGTGGTCCAGTTGCGCCGCGTGGTGGCCGCCGCGCCGATGTTCTCGCCGCTGACCGCCTGGGGCAAACCGATGAGCGTGGCGATGACCTCGGCGGGGCAATTCGGCTGGTACGCGGACCGGCGCGGATACCGCTACATCGCCGAACACCCCTCGGGCACGCCCTGGCCGCCGATCCCGCAAGGTGCGCTGGATGTCTGGGTGCGGGTCGCCCCCGGCGCCCGCCCGCCCGAGTGTTGCCTGGTCAACCACTACCGCGAGAACGCCCGCATGGGCCTGCACCAGGACCGGGACGAGGCCGATTTCACCCAGCCCGTGGTCTCGATCTCGCTCGGTGATCCGGCCACCTTCCGCGTCGGCGGTACCGAGCGGGGCGGCAAGACGTCGTCCTTCCGGCTCGAATCCGGCGATGTCCTGGTCATGGCCGGGCCCGCCCGCCTGCGCCACCACGGTATCGACCGGATCTTCTTCGGCCGTTCGGACCTGCTGGAACACGGCGGACGGCTGAACCTCACGCTGCGCGTGGTCACCTGATCCCGGCTTCCACTTTCCGGCAAATATCCCCGCCGGAGGCCCCCGCCCGCCACGATCCCGACGCCAGCCGGTGGCCCGCATCCCCACCTCTCGCCTTGGCCGCGCGCCCGCGCTAGGTATTGCCGCTGAAGGAGGATCCCATGCCGCACCTGCTCTGTCTCGGCTTCGGCTTCACGGCGACCGCGCTGACCCGCGCGCTTGGCCCGGAATGGCGCGTCACCGGCACCACGCGCAGTGCGGGCGGCATGGCTGCGGTCCGCGATGCCGGGGCCGAGCCGCTGCTCTGGCCGGGCGAGGAGCTGACGCCCGCGCTGGCGCAGGCCACGCACGTGCTGTCCTCGGTGCCGCCGCGCGACGCGGGCGATCCGGCGTTCGACCTGCTGCGGGCACATGTGGGGCTTATGCCGCGGCTGGAATGGCTGGGGCTGCTGTCGACCACCGGCGTCTACGGCGATCACGGCGGCGCCTGGGTGGACGAGGACACGCCGCTGGTGCCCGCCACCCATCGCGGCGGGCTGCGCGCGACCCAGAACGCGGCGTGGATGGACCTGTTCCATGAATACGGCCTGCCGGTGCATATCTTCCGGCTGGCGGGGATCTACGGGCCCGGACGTTCGGCCTTCGACAAGCTGCGCGACGGCAGTGCGCGGCGTATCGTCAAGCCTGGGCAGGTGTTCAGCCGCATCCATGTCGACGACATCGTGCAGGTGCTGCGGGCCTCGTTCGCGCATCCGCATCCGGGACGCGCCTACAACGTCGCCGATGACGAGCCCGGCCCACCGCAGGATGTGATCGCGCATGCCGCGAAACTGCTGGGCGTGCCGGTGCCCCCGGACCTGCCCTTCGACCGGGCAGACCTGACGCCGATGGCGCGCAGTTTCTATGCCGACAACAAGCGGGTGCGGAACGACCGCATCAAGGATGAACTTGGCGTGACGCTGAAGTACCCGGACTACCGCGCGGGCCTTGCGGCTGTGCTTTCCGCGCACGGTTAGGCCTCAAAAATCCCGCAGGGCTTGTCACCGCGCCGTGGCTCGTGGAAAACACGGCGAAACAGGCGGGGAATGCGCAGGGTGAGGCACGGGGTTTTCGCGGTATCGATGGCGGCGGCAGCGTCGCTGACGGGAGTGCTGGCAACCGGCTCGGCACAGGCGCAGACACTCAATCTTTACGGCAATCCCGGTCTGCTGGACCTGCCCACGGCCGAGACGCTGCCCGATGGCGAGCTGACCGCGACCTACGGGCAGATCGAGCATTCCCAGCGCACCTCCATCGGCTTCCAGTTGCTGCCGCGCGTTCACGGCACCATCCGCCTGTCGGAAATCCAGGACGTGCCCGGCGGGCCGTCGGTTTCGGCGCGCGGGTTCGACCTGCGCTTCCAGTTGATCGAGGAAAACGACATGCTGCCCGGCGTGGCGCTGGGCCTGCGCGATTTCCTGGGCGACGGTCCGTATGGTGCGGAATACCTTGTCGCCACCAAGGAGGTGATCCCCGGCCTGACCCTGACCGGCGGCATCGGCTGGGGCCGACTGGGCGGCGAAGCCAGCCTGGGCAAGCCCTTCGGCGACCGCGGCGCGGTGACCGACCCCAGCGGGCAGTTGCAGTTCGACCGCTATTTCCAGGGTGATGCGGCGGTGTTCGGCGGCGTCGCCTGGGATACCCCGGTCGACGGGCTGCGCCTGATGGCGGAATATTCCCCCGATAATTACGACGCGGAAGAGGTGGGCGGATTTGACCGCGCCTCGCCGTTCAACCTGGGCCTGGCCTACAGCCCGAACGACCACGTGCAGCTGTCGGCCGCGTGGATGTACGGCTCGGCCTTCGGTTTCCAGGTCAGTTTCTCGGGCAACCCGAACGACCCGCTGGCGCCGCAGGACCTGGGCAAGGGCCCGGCGCCCGTGCGCGCCCGCGCCGCCGATGCGCCCACCGGCACCGGCTGGGCCGATAACCCCGAGTCGCAGCAGAAGCTGCTGGCCGCCCTGTCCGAGGTGCTGGCCGAAGAGGGGATCGGCATCGACGAGGCCCGGATCACCGGAACGACGATCGACCTGTACCTGGTGAACACCCGCCTGCAGCGCCGCGCCAAGGCGATCGGCCGCGTGACGCGGATACTGGCGCTGGCGATGCCGCCGTCGGTCGAGATCTTCAACATTACGCTGCTGAACGACGGCCTGCCGGTGACCACCGCGCAGATCCGCCGCTCGGACGTCGAGGCGCAGGTGGACCGGCCCGACGCGCCGCTGGAAAGCTGGCAGACCACGCGCCTGACCGACGCCCGTGCGCAGATCGAGGGCGAGGGCGTGTATCGCCGCCCCATCGAACCGCGCTTTTCGTGGGGCATCGGGCCGACGATCCCGATCAACCTTCTGGACGTGGACGACGGGTTCAAGCCCGACGTGCAGATCAACGCCACCGCCACCTACCAGTTCAGCCGCGGCTTCAGCGTCTCGGGCGAACTGTCGACCTTCGTGATCGGCACCGACCAGAAGACCGTTTCGACCTCGACCAGCCCGTTGCAGCACGTCCGCAGTGACAGTGACCTGTACTATTCGGGCCGGGACATCGATATCGAGCGTCTGACCGCCGATTACGTGTTCAAGCTTGCGCCCAGCGTCTATGGACGCACCACCGCCGGCATCCTGGAGCGGATGTTCTCGGGCGTCAGCACCGAGGTCCTGTGGGCGCCGGTCGACAGCGACCTGGCCGTCGGGGGCGAGGTCAACTACGTCCGCCAGCGCGACATCGACGACCCGTTCGAACTGCAGGACTACGACGTCGTCAGCGGCCATGCCTCGCTGTACTGGGACACCGGCTGGAAGGGGATCGAGGCGCAGCTTGACGCGGGCCGCTACCTGGCCGGCGACTGGGGCGCGACGGTCAGCCTGTCCCGGCGCTTCTCGAACGGCTGGGAAGTGCGCGCCTATGCCACCGGCACCGACGTCAGCTTCGACGAATTCGGCGAGGGCAGCTTCGCCAAGGGCGTCGAGGTGACGATCCCGCTGCGCTGGGGTGTGCCGTTCGAAACCAAGTCCGAAGCCCGTGCCGAGCTGATCCCGGTCGAAAGCGATGGCGGCGCCCGGCTTGACGTGAAGGGCCGGCTGTACGGCCGCGTCCGGGACCTGGACCGCGCCTCGCTGCGCGATGGATGGAGCGCGTTTTGGCAGTAAGGTCGATCCTTCTGGCGGCGGCCCTGACCGCCGCGCTGGCCGCCTGCGGCAACCAGCAGGCTGAAAGCGGCCGGATCCTGAAACAGACCCTCGCCGGGTTCTTCCCGGGCGGTGGCGGCGAAGACGCCGCGGCCGGGGAAGCGCAGACCACGACGGCACGTCCGGCGCGGCTGACCCGCGCGCAGGTGAATGCAACCAGCACCGCGATGATCCGCGCCCGGCTGGCGGGCGAAACCGCCCGTTCCGTGCTGTCCGGCGCGGCCGTGAACGGCGGATATGTCAGCTATGTCTCGCGTTTCGGCCAGATGTTGACGCTGCGTGGCAGCCTTGTCACCGCCAGCCGGGGGCTGGGCTATGACCTGCTGTCGCTGACGCCCGGCGCCGACGACCCGCTGGTGCGCCCGCGCCCGGTTTCGTCCTGGCCCGCGCAGGTGACGCGCACCTACCGCTTCCCGGGCCGCGGCCCGGGCGGTCGCGCGCTGAGCGTGCAGTGCACCTACACCCCCGGCGAGACCCGCCAGATCGAGATCGTCGAGATCACCTATACCGGCATCCAGGTCGAAGAATCCTGCACCGGCGGCGGCGTGGCCTTCACCAACCACCATTTCGCCGACGCCCGCACCGGCTTTGTCTGGCGCAGCCTGCAATGGCTGGGCCCCGAGCAGGGCTTCGTCGATCTGGAAGTGCTGGAACCGTACACCGGAAACTGATCGTGGGTTGTGGCTGAGTTCGTCGGCGCGGACAGCGGAGGCCGTCGCAACCGAACCTGCGGTGTCTGGTGGGCGGTGTACTGCAGCTTTCCAGTATGGTTGGGCGACACCACTGGCTACGCTTTCGGCTGACCATGGAGCGGCCTCTGTGTCTGTAGAGGGCATCGGAAGCAACGTTGTCGGAAGTCGCGATTGCGTGGCTACGCCACGATAAGCCGATCAGGCGGTTCCAACGGAGATTGCCCCGAGCGCAAACACTCAAAAGAAAACGGGCGCCGAAGCGCCCGTTTCCCGAAATTCCGGATCCTGGCAGGATCAGTCGGCAGCAATCGCGATGCCGGCGCCGACGACGACCAGGGCCACCAGGGGCACAACCCAACCGGCGTTCGAGCCGCCCATCG
>JBFHFG010000225.1:0-5689 GCA_041583815.1 Halovulum sp. | reverse complement strand
GCCCTTGGAGAATGCTCGCAACGCTATGCGGCAAACCGATGTGCGGCGGCACCCGCGCAAAGACGACAAGCAATTGCACTGTGATATAGGCAGTGAATATGGCCAGTGTTGCGATTCGTATTGGGGCTTCGGAGCGATTCAGCAAGACAGCCAGGTCTAGTGCCAGCAACGGTAGGGCAGGCATTAGAAAACGGGCGTAGGCGTGACTGTCCCCACCGGAGACGATTGCCAGAGCGACCACTCCGCTCAGGAACAGTATTCGGAGGTGGTTGGCAGTTCCAGAAACGATGCAAAGCACTACCAGAAAAAGGGAAAAGCCCCCAAGGTCGGTTACCCAGGTCGCTACATAGCGAAGTCCCGCTTCGACTTCATCCCATCTACTGGCGGAGGTCTTTGCATAATAGGTGTTTGGCAGCGGGTAACCGTAAACCGCTATTCGCCACGCGATCAACGTGCCGACCGCCGCGATCACTGCGAAAGTTGCAAGCCTGAGACGGTGCAAAGCTGCCTTCTGACGTCTTGTTGAGAGCCATGCCCAGCAAATGATCGCCGGAGAAATCAGTAGCCCCTCTGGGCGGATCACCGGAAGCAGGACCAGCAGACCGATTAACGGCCAGGATAACGCAGCTTTGCGCAGCGAGTTCTCGAACGTCAGGTATATCCAGAAAAGGACGGCAGAATAGATGATGCCGTCCAGTCCGCCGCCATACCATATGATGAAAGGTGCGGAGAGCGAGACAAAGCCTATCGCCAGGTACCGCGGCATGAATTTCAATTCACGCGTTCCCTGGGCCACTCCCATCAGGATGAGAGCCATGGCAATCAGGTTGATCGCCATATTCGTTCCCATCGGCGAGAAACCAAGGGCCATCCCGGATGCAAGCAATAGCGTGTGGCCAGGGCTGGTAAACCCATCGACCATCTCGCCGAACGGCCACCAGGTAAGGCGCCCGTATTCAACCAGGTTTTGGGCGTATTGGAACGTTATGAAGGTATCGTCGACTACCTGCGGGTCTACTCCGGCCAGAACGATGAATATAGCCAGTGTAAAAAGTACAAAGGCGATCATCATGGTCTGTCAGAAAGCTCAGTCCTTGCCGCGGTAGGGCTCGACGTATTGAAGGGCCATGTCCCAGGGGAAAAAGATCCACGTGTCCTGGCTGACCTCGGTGATGAAGCTGTCGACCATCGGCCGGCCCTTGGGCTTGGCGTAGACCGTCGCGAAATGGGCTTTGGGGTAAAGCTGACGGACCAGTTCAAGCGTCTTGCCGCTGTCAACGAGGTCGTCGACGATCAGGATGCCGGTGCCGTCGCCCATCAGTTCGGCATCGGGGCTTTTGAGCACGCGCGCCTCGGACTGGGCCTGGTGGTCGTAGGACTTCACGCTGATCGTATCGACGGTGCGGATGTCCAGCTCGCGCGCGACGATCATCGCGGGGGCCATGCCGCCGCGGGTGATCGCCACCACGGCGCGCCATTCGCCGCCGGGCTCGGGGCCTACCTTTTCCAGACGCCAGGCCAGCGCGCGGGCGTCCCGGTGGATCTGGTCCCAAGAGATGTGGAACCCTTTCTCGTGTGGCAGGCGGTCGGTCATTCGGCGGGCTTCCGTCCGGTTGCGACGTCGATGTCCGGCGCATCCTCGGCCTTCATGCCGATGATGTTGTAGCCGGCGTCGACGTGGTGCACTTCGCCGGTCACGCCCGAGGACAGGTCGGACAGCAGGTACAGCGCCGATTTGCCGACGTCGTGCTGGGTCACGTTGCGGCGCAGGGGCGCGTTCAGCTGGTTCCATTTCAGAATGTAGCGGAAGTCGCCGATCCCCGAGGCGGCCAGCGTGCGGATCGGCCCCGCCGACAGCGCGT
Organism: Halovulum sp.; assembly: GCA_041583815.1. Classification (GTDB taxonomy): domain Bacteria; phylum Pseudomonadota; class Alphaproteobacteria; order Rhodobacterales; family Rhodobacteraceae; genus Halovulum. The sequence goes on along the minus strand of JBFHFG010000225.1, from coordinate 3,827 downwards.
TGACGCGGATGTTCCGCGGCCCCAGGTCCATCGCCATGTAGCGCACCGACACCTCGAGCGCGCCCTTGGCCACGCCCATGACGTTATAGTGCGGCAGCACCTTCTCGGCACCGTAATATGTCAGCGTCAACATCGAGCCGCCGTCGTCCATCAGCTTCTCGGCGCGCTGCGCCACGGCGGTGAACGAGTACACGGACACGTTCATCGTAAGCTGGAAGTTGGCGAAGCTGGTATCGACATAGCGGCCGCGCAGCTCGTTCTTGTCAGAGAACGCGATGGCGTGGACGAGAAAGTCGATCTTTCCCCACTTCTGCTCGATCTCGGCGAAGGCGGCATCGATCGACGCCTCGTCGGTGACGTCGCAGGGGATCAGCATCGCGCTGTCGACCTGTTCGGCCAGCGGTTTGACCCGCTTGCCCATCATCTCGCCCTGGTAGGTGAACGCCAGCTCGGCGCCCTGTTCATGGCAGACCTGCGCGATGCCCCAGGCGATCGACTTGTCGTTTGCCAGCCCCATGATCAGCCCGCGCTTACCTTGCAACAGACCCTGTGTCATGTGACCCCCTTCAGCCCGCATTACGTTTGCAGAGGGTCTATGGGAATATTATCAAGGCCGCAAGGCGCGTTGCACGCGGAAGGGAACGAGATGGCAGACGACAGGCATGGGATATTCGCCGGCGACGATCCGTTCGCCCTGATCCGGGACTGGTTGGCCGAGGCGGAACGGACCGAGCCGAACGACCCGAACGCGATGTCCCTGGCCACGGTCGACGCCTCGGGGATGCCGAATGTGCGCATCGTCCTGCTGAAGGGGATTGAGGCCGACGGGTTGGTGTTCTTCACCAATTACGAAAGCACGAAGGCGACAGAGCTGGAGCAGGGCGGCAAGGCGGCCGTGGTGTTCCACTGGAAAAGCCTGCGCCGTCAGATCCGCGCGCGGGGCACGGTGACGCGGGCCGAACCCGCCGCATCGGACGCCTATTATGCCAGCCGGAACCTGGGCAGCCGGGTTGGTGCCTGGGCCTCGGAACAGTCGCGGCCGCTGCAGGATCGGGCCACCCTGGAGGCCCGAGTGGCCGAAACAGCCGAGCGTTTGGGCGAGAATCCGCCGCGGCCGCCGTTCTGGGGCGGATACGTGCTGCGCCCCGAAAGCCTTGAATTCTGGGCGGATGGTGCGGATCGGCTGCATGATCGCTTTTCGTGGGTCCGTAGGGGCGACGATTGGCGTGTTTCGCGACTGTTTCCCTGACAAGCATCTGATTCGGAGGCATTTCGACGGGGCGCTGCGTTTATGCAGCACCCCGTTCGGGCGTGAACCGCGCTTGCATCGATGAGCTGCGCTGGCTGGCGAGGGCGCGCGCGCGGCCTGTGATGAATGTGCCTCAGGCTGTGTCTTATGGGTGCGCTGAAGTGCGAAAATACTACCCTGGATTGAATAATGTGGCTTCTCAGGCGCTCTTGCCGTTGTTCGGGATGAGGCCCCTTCCAATCTATGGTATGAAGTGAATGTGTTAACACAGTGCGGGTTTCGGGATTAAGCCCGCGCCGGGTTAGGGGTACGGTCGTGTATCGGCCGCTTTTTTGTGGTGGTGCTTCGGGGGGTCGATTCCGGGGCGGGTCATCGGGCCCGGTTTGGAAACAAGTGCTGCCGTGTGATCGGAACCGTGAATGGATCGGGTTTGGTAATGATAAAGGGTCACGTTAAGTGGTTCGACTCCACCAAGGGCTACGGGTTCGTCGTCGTTGACGACAATATGGGTGATGTCCTTCTTCATGCGAACGTGTTGCGCAATTTCGGTCGCAGCTCGGTCGCCGAAGGGGTCGAGATCACGATGGATGTCCAGGGCACCGAGAAGGGCCGGCAGGCCATCGAGATCCATCGCATCGAAGCTACTGCCGAAGTCGAGCCGGTCGAGGTTGTCGCCGTCGAAGACGAGGACGTGGAAGGGCCGTTTTCTGCTGCGCGCGTGAAATGGTTCGACAAGGCCAAGGGGTTTGGCTTCGTCAATGCGTTCGGGGATCCGGACGATATCTTCGTTCACATGGAAACGCTGCGTCTGTACGGGCTTTCCGACCTTCAGCCGGGCGAGGCGGTCTGCGTTCGCTTCAAGCAGGGGCCGCGCGGCAAGACCGCCGTCGAGGTCCGGTCCTGGGATCACGCCACCCTGGTCATGCGGGCATCGCGTCAGAAGTGAGCCGACTTTCAATTTTCGCCGCTGCCGCCGCGCTTGCGCTGGCGGGGGCGGGTTCGTCCGCGGCGCAGGACGTCTGCGCGCTGGAGCGGCTTGACGTTCGCGCCGACGGTGCAACGGTCCGTTTCACCATCGAAGTCGCGGATGACGCCGACGAGCGGGCACTGGGGCTGATGAACCGGCCCGAGATGCCGCAATTCTCGGGGATGCTGTTCATATACGAGTCGCCTCGGCCCGTCGCGTTCTGGATGAAGAACACCATGATCCCGCTGGACATGCTGTTCGCGGACGAAACCGGAACTGTCCGTCATATCCATCGCAATGCTGTGCCGTACTCGACCGACAGTATTCCGGGCGGCGACGGTATCCAGTACGTGCTGGAAATCAACGGCGGCATGAGCGACCTGCTGGGTCTGTCCGAAGGGGCGGAACTGCGCCATATCGGCATCCCCGCGGACATCGCGGCATGGCCCTGCGAGGATGGGGCAAGTTAAGCCTTTTCACCGGGCGGTGGTTCGGTTATTGCGGCATCGGTCGGGGCGTGGCGCAGTCTGGTAGCGCACCTGTTTTGGGTACAGGGGGTCGTGAGTTCGAATCTCGCCGCCCCGACCAAGTTCCTCACATCGCCATCGTTTCGCCCGCGCCCGCTTGGGCGCGCAGCGCATCGGCGTCTCAGCCGCCCATGCCGACGTAGACCGATTTCAACTGGCTGTAGTGTTCGATCGCGGCGTGACCGTTCTCGCGACCGAAGCCGGATTGCTTCACCCCGCCGAAGGGCATTTCGACCGGAGTCAGGTTGTAGGTGTTGATCCAGCAGGTCCCCGCCTGAAGGCGCCCGACGACACGGTGCGCACGTGACAGGTCGCGGGTGAATACGCCCGCCGCCAGTCCGAAATCGGTGGCGTTGGCGCGGGTCACGGCCTCGTCCTCGGTTTCGAAATCCAGCACTGCCATGACCGGGCCGAACACCTCTTCGCGGGCCAGGGTCATATCGTCGGTCACGTCCGCGAACGCCACGGGGGAAACCCAGGCATCGCCCTGCGGCAGGGGCAGGGCGGGCGTGACGCGGGTTGCGCCCTGTTCCTCGGCGATGGCGATATAGCGGGCGACCTTTTCACGATGCGCGGCGCTGACCAGCGGCCCGATTTCGGTCTTTTCGTCCAGCGGATCGCCGATCCGCAGGGCGGCAGTGCGTTGGGCCAGCCGGTCAAGGAATGCCTGCCGGATGCCACGTTGCACGAACACCCGCGTTCCGTTCGAACAGATCTGTCCGGTGGAATAGAAGTTCCCCCAGAGTGCGCTTTCGACAGCCAGGTCAAGTTCGGCATCGTCGAACACCAGGATCGGCGATTTGCCCCCCAGCTCCATCGTGACATGGCGCAGGCCCTCGGCGGCGGTGGCGGCGACCTTTCGGCCCGTCGGCACCGAACCGGTCAGCGAGACCTTTGCGATGTCCGGGTGCGAGGCCAGCGCCGCGCCGGTCGGGCCCAGGCCCTGAACAACGTTGAACAGGCCCGAGGGCGCCCCGGCCTGCACCAGGATTTCTGCCAGCGCCAGCGCGCTGAGCGGCGTCACCTCGGAGGGTTTGAAGATCATCGCATTGCCGCAGGCCAGCGCCGGTGCGGCCTTCCAGCT